>NZ_CALLDG010000112.1 GCF_937999985.1 uncultured Corynebacterium sp. | reverse complement strand
TGAACTGGCCCCCGAAAGTTGGACTAGTTTAATTCTAGGCGGTTAGGGCTTCAAGGGTCTGATTCCGATATTGCATCGGGGTCAGGCCCTTGAGTCGTTGTTGGATGCGTTCGGTGTTGTACCACTGGATGTATTCGTCGATTGCTTGCTTGAACTCTGCGACCGTGTCGAAGACTTCACCGTGGTACATCTCGGTTTTCAAGTGCCCGAAGAAGTTCTCCATGACCGCGTTGTCGTAACAGTTGGCTTTACGCGACATCGACTGAACACCACCGTTGTCACCGATCAGGTCACGCCACGAGGCATGCTGGTACTGGAAACCTTGGTCAGTGTGCATCATCCACCCGGGTTCAGGCGCACACGTTTTAATCGCCTTGGTTAAAGACTCTGCGGTAAACGCTGTCGACGGCGATGTAGCCACGGTGTGGGCAACGATTGAGCGGTCGAACAGGTCCATCACCGGTGACAGGTAGACCTTGCGGCCTGCAACCCTGAACTCGGTGACATCGCTGACAAAAACGGTGTTTGGCTGATCCGGGGTGAACTTGCGGTCAAGTTTGTTGTCAGCGATGTGGCTGATCGTCCCGGTGTAGGAAACATAAGGTCTACGTTGGCGGATCTTGGCTCGAACGCCCATCTCACGCATGAGTTTGTAGACGAGTTTGTGGTTGACCACCCACCCCTGGTTACGCAGGTCAAGTAGCACTCGTCGGTAGCCGTAGCGATGCTTGTTACGTTCAAAACTTGCCCGGATCGCGTCTTTGAGCTCGGCGTGCTTATCTGGCTTACTGAGTCGTTTCTGGTGGTAGAAGAACGTCGACCGTGGGATACCTGCTGCCTCTAGGAGGTACTCCAAGCGGTGGTGCGACTTGAGGATGACAATCGCCTGGACTTTCAGGCGCGTCCCTGATTCCTCAAGTCCCGCAATTTTTTTAAATAAGCGTTTTCCGCTTCCAATCGCGCGATCCGGCGCCGCAGCTTCTCCTCTTCGGTCAGCGGCTTTGGCACAGCCGAGCCTTTGGGTCTGCCCTTCGGCTTCGGTTTTAACGCCTCATCGCCACCGTTACGCCATTGCCGCGACCAATAACTGACCAGCTGATCTGACGACAGGCCAAACTCACGCGCAAGATCCATCTTTGTCTCGCCGGCAAGGTAGCGTTGGACAACTTCCTTCTTGACCTCGAACGAGTACTGCTGCTTAATCGGTTTCTCCACAAGACATAGCCTGCCATGCAGCTTAAACCGACGACAGAGCATACGGGCGGCATACTTGGAGACACCAAGGGCATTGGCAGCGGCTGTATAACCCATGCCTTGCTCAAATAGTTCAACCAACTGCTCGCGCTGATATTCACTTAGCGAACTTCGTGCTCTCAATGAAAACTACTCCCCACTAGTCGGTAACTGATTTCTCAGTCCAACTAATGGGGAGCAGTTCA
>NZ_CALLDG010000111.1 GCF_937999985.1 uncultured Corynebacterium sp. | reverse complement strand
TTCAAGTTCAACGTTTAACGCGGGCAGCCACCGCCGGATTCTCGGTGGCGATTCCGGCCCGAACCTCGGGGACATTGTCGCGCTTCCTCATTTACGTGAGCTCCGCGACTCCGGCCAGCTCACCGCTACCCCCATCTTCGATAGCTTGAGCGAGCTCGACCACGACCATCTGATCTGGTGCACTGGTTTCCGTCCGGCCCTCAGTCCATTCCGCCACCTCATGCGTGGCCGCGAAACCGCAGTGAAGAATCTGCATCTAGTCGGTTATGGCAACTGGACCGGCGACGGATCGGCAACCCTGATGGGTGTGGGGCTCTTTGCCAAACACACTGCCCAGGTAGTCGCGGACCGTGTCGATGAAGCTCGGCAGCAAAAGTTTTGAGGCGACGCTTGGTCCCTGAGCAGCTCGATCCTTCCAAGATCCGCGCTGGAGAGCCAGCGCGCTGGGCGAAGGTGTGTCTCAGCGCTTCGCTTGCGCAGCCCGCAGGCCGTTCAGAATCACGATGACCTCGGCGACCTCGTGAACCAACACGACGGCGGCCAGGCCCAGCACACCGCTGATCGCCAGTGGCATCAACACGATGATGATGGCCAGAGACAGCACGATGTTCTGGTTAATAATCCTGCTGCCTCGACGGGCGTGCTGCAGCGCCTGCGGGATCAACCGGAGGTCGTGGCCGGTGAAGGCGACGTCAGCGGACTCGATTGCGGCGTCAGAGCCGGTCGCTCCCATCGCAATGCCCACCGTCGCGCCCGCCAGTGCCGGCGCGTCGTTGATGCCGTCGCCGATCATCGCCGTCGGCGTCTTGGAGGAGAGTTCGGCGACGATGCTTGCCTTGTCCTCCGGGCGAAGCTCGGCGCGCACGTCGTCGATTCCGGCGATTTCAGCCAGCGCCCGGGCGGTGCGAGTGTTGTCGCCGGTGAGCATGCTCACTTCCACGTCGTTGGCGTGCAGGGTCTGCACGGCTTCGGGCACCTCGGGCCGCAGCTCGTCGCGGACCCCGATCGCCCCAGAGAGGGCGTCATCGACGGTGACAAGGACGCAGGTCTGGCCCTCGGACTCCATGCGCTCAACGTCTGCCTTTAGTGGCCCGGCGTCGATCCACCGGGGGCTGCCCACCAGCACCCGTCGACCTTCGACAGTGCCGCCGATGCCATGTCCGGCTTCCTCGTTGATATCCTGGGCGGCGGGCGCTTCGGGCACCGCTGCCGCGATCGCCGCAGCGAGGGGGTGCGTCGATTGCTGCTCAACTGCCGCCGCGAAGGCAAGCACCTGCGCCGGATCGAATCCGTCTGCCGGGACCACGTCGGTAACCTCGGGCTGGTTGCGGGTAAGGGTTCCGGTCTTGTCCACCGCCAGGTGACGGATGCCACCGAGTCGCTCGAACGCCGCGCCGGACTTGATGACCACGCCGAACTGGCTGGCCGCGCCGATCGCGGCCACGACCGTCAGCGGCACGGAGATTGCCAGCGCGCACGGCGACGCTGCGACCAGGACTACCAGCGCTCGGGTGATCCACGTCTCGGGGTTGCCCAGCAGCGAGCCGATCACGCCGACCAGCACCGCCAGGATCATCACCCCGGGCACTAGGGGTTGGGCAATTCGGTCGGCGATCCGGGCGCGGTCACCCTTCTCCGCCTGCGCCTGCTCGACGAGGTCGACGAGTGTGGTCAGCGAGTTGTCCGTTCCAGCTGCGGTCGTCTCGACCTCCAGCACACCGGCGGAGTTGATCGCTCCCGCGGGTACCTCGTCGCCGGGCGCAACCTCCTCCGGAATGGATTCTCCGGTGATCGCTGAGGTGTCAAGGCTGGAGCG
>NZ_CALLDG010000110.1 GCF_937999985.1 uncultured Corynebacterium sp. | reverse complement strand
CCCCCTTGCCATCCTGGCTGGTGGTAGCCAGCCACAAAGATAGGTTGACCTGCTCGGACGTGTCCGCGATGTCGGTTGTTAGCGACCAGGTGATGGAGCCCTTCGCCGGGATCGTCGGCGAGGCCGTGGAATCCACGTGGACGGTGACATCCGTGTGGGCGTCAGAAGAATAACCAACCTTGGCCGTCACCGGCAGGGGCAGTCCGTTGCGCGCAACAATCAGCAACGGCGAGGAATCCGACGTGCGGGTAAAGACGTTGCCCGGTGGCAGCAGGCTGATGGAGCGGCGCAGCTGGGAGGTGACCTGCCCCACGCGGGCGAGGTTGGTGCCGAGTTGCTCACGCAGGACGTCCACGTGGCCGCGCTCGCGCTTGCGGTAGGTGGAAAGGCCGCGCAGCAGGTCGGAGAACAGGGGGCTGGTGAAGCCCTCGCGGGTTAGCGCAATGGTGGAATCATTCTGCATGAACAAGGTAAGTTCCTGCAGCTTGCGGGCGGTATCCGCCACCGTGCCGAGGTAGGGCGAGGAGTACGCGCCGGGGTCGAAGTAGGGCACTGTGGTGCTGCCGGAGCCCACATCCGCCAGGTCGATGCCGCGGGGCTGTACGGCCTCCGGCAGCGGGGCGGGAGTGGCCGAGTGATTGTCCAGGTGCTGGCTGATGGTCTGCAGGAAACTGCTGGCCTGGGCCTTGTTTACGGACCATGCGGCGGGCGGCACGGCGAGGGTCGGGCGGCCGGAATCCAACTCCAGGTTCAGCACCGCCTGTGCGTTGGCCAGGCGGGCGACGGCGCTATCCTCGGTGAGGTTAAAGCGCAGTTCAGGGTTGGAATATGCGGCAATCTCCGGGTGCTCGCCGGTGGCTTTGAGCACCGTGCCGAGGTCCGCGGAGTACGTCAGCGCGGTGGCGGTGGTCTGCGCGCCGGTGGCCGGTGCGTCGGCCTCCTCGCTGGCGCTGCCGGCCCGCGCTGCGCCAGGGAGGTTCACCAGGCGCTGGTTCCATCCCTCGTCGGTGGGGTTGGGCGCGACGGAGTCTGGGTCGTCCCCGTTGGCGCCTGTGCCGTCTGGGTTTGTCGCCGGGGCCGGCGCCGCCGCCGGCTGCTCGATGTTGACCGTATTCTCCGCCACCAGCGCGGTGACGTGCCCGGCCTCCGGGATCGACGGTTTGCCCTGCACGGTCTGCTCAAACCGGCGCGATTGGTCGGCCTCGATCGGCTCCACACCCTCCGGAGTCTTGCTGATCCCTGCCGCCAAAACCTGCTGTGCCTCCGGGGAGACGTAGCCGGCGTCCGGGATCACCACATTCTGTGTCGGCACCACGCCCAGGATCCTCTGAATCACCTCGGTACCCGTGCCCAGCGCGCGCACGCGGAGCCAGTCGGAATCCACTTGCGAAAGCCCATTGATGTCCGCCCCGGCGTGCGGCAGCGCCACCGAGCAGTTGCTCTGCACGACTTCCCGCAGGTCAGCGATCCATTTCTTCGCATCCGTGTTGCCGGGCATGTGCTGGGCGTCTACTTCCTTGCCACCCAGGATCTCGTCCCAAGAGTCGCGTAGTCGCTGCGGCTCCTCCACCGGGTCGGGCGTACGCTCACCCACGAAATACCCCTCAGCCAGGCGGTTTACCGTATCCAGCAGCTCCGGGTCGATGGCGATGCACGTCGCCTGCTTCAGCTTGGACGACTTCGCCTCGCGGTACGCATCCAGCAGCCCCCGCAGCCTGCCGCCCTTACCGACCTCGGCTGCCAGCACGTCCTTCGTCACAAACGCGGGCCGCCGCTTCGGTGCATCGCCCGTCTGTCCCGCTGCCATGTACGTAGGCCCCGCCAGCGGATACACGACCGTCACTGGGGTGCTGGGTTGGTCTTCCTTTCTTGTGGACGCCCCCACGCTCAGCGTGGTTCGCGCCACCGCCAGGTACTGCGCGCCCCCCTGCTCCGGGCTCTCCGGGTTCGTGTCTTGGCCGCTCAGGCTAAACAACAGGGGATAAGCGCCGGGTTCCTCAAAAGCATTGGGCGGAAGGTTCAGCGGTTGGGGCGAGGGGGCGTCACGAGAAGAGTCGATGGGGGTACCAGCGGCCGGGACGGTGACGGTTACCTCGCGCGTCTCGCCGGGGCTGAGCGTGCCGTCGAGCTGCAGAGGCTGACTGCTGAGGGAGTATTCGCCCTGGTTGGCAAGCTGCGCGACGCGCACCTCCGCGGCGGTGGCGGCCGAGCGATAGAACAAGGTGAGCGAAAGATTGTTCAGCGCGTGGGAGCGGTCGTTGCGGATGCGGAGGGTATAAGTCTGGCCAGCGGCGGCGTGGACACTCGAGCTGGTGCCAATGCCGATGATCTCCAAGTTCACGTCCTGCTGCGGATCCGTCGCGCGGGCCAGCGGGTTGGCCCAGGTGGAATCCTCATGAACCGCGGGGTCGGTGGGGTCTGGAGCCCGCCCCTGGGCTGAGTATTGAGTGGTGGAGGCCGAGGGGGCGTCATAAATAGGGTCAGCAACTGCCGGGGCCACAGGCAGGGCAAACAGGCCACAGAGCGCGACAGAAACACCAAACGCCGTGCAGGCGTGGGGGAATCTAGACATTGCGCTCACCTTTGTGCACGATTACACGCTTACCAAAGCAATTGGTAGCAATTGGTAGCAATTGGTAGCTATTGGTAGCTAGTGATTAGTAGTAGTTAGTCGCTATTAGTTCTAACAGCATCGGCTGGCAATCCGTTAGCGCTCCTTAGCGTGGCGTGGCACGGCCAGCTTCGGCCTCGGCGCGGGCGAGGTCGGCGAGGTTATCGAAGGCTTGGCGGGCAAGGCGCCGCTCGTCGGCATAGGCCAGGTGCTCGATCAGGCGGTTGACGGGCAGCCAGCGGACTTCGGTGACCTCCGGGTCTTCGTCGTTCAGGTCCCCATCGACATAGCGAAGCAGGTGGTGGTGGACGGTTTTGTGGATGCGGATGCCCTCGGAGACGAACCAGTAGTCGATGGTACCGAGGTCGGCGATGACCTCCCCGGCCACGCCTGTTTCCTCCCACACCTCGCGCTCGGCGGTGGCGTGCTGGGATTCATCCGGTTCGATGTGCCCCTTCGGCATGGACCACAGCAGCCTGCCACGGCGATCCAGGCGGCCGATGAGGGCCACGTAGATTGCGGAGAAGTCGACCTCGCCATTAGGCTGCACGGCTTCCGCCAGGCCGGAAAGTACCAGGCCGCCCGCGGAGGTCTCCACGGAGGTCGGCAGGCTGGAGTGCTCGTCGAAAGAACGCGGGCGCGAGTTGTTGCGGTTGCGCTGGCGGTTGCGGTTGTTGGAGTTGGCGCCCTTCCGGCGGTGGGACTGGTTCCGGTTGCTCTTGCGTTTGCTCTGGTTGGAGCTGTTCTGGGAGTTCTGGGGGTTCTGGCCGCTTTGGTTGCGCCGGCTGTTGCCCTGCTGGCCGCGCTGGCTGGCCTGGGAGCCTTGCTGCTGGCCGTTGCCAGAGCGGTGCCTTCTTCTTGAACGGCGGCGCCGGCGGCGGGGCGTGCCGTTTCCGGTGCTGTCGTTTCCACTCATTCTGATAACGATAGCCGGTTATCTGCGCAATGTGGAACTGAATGGAAGCGAATGGTGGCGAAATTGTAACTGAATTTGTAACTAATTGCGGGTGGTGCGTGGGCACTGGCTTATGAGGGGGCCGTTGGCCCGTCCGAGGGGGCTAGTAGAATCTGGCAACGTGACGAAACCCGCCCACTCCCCCGCAAACTCGGAACCTGCGCAGCCCGCCAAGGTAGTGCAACCCGCCAAGGTGGCACAGTCCGGCAAGCCAGCACAGCAGGCACAGGCAGTACAGTCGGTAGTCGCTGAACAGCAGGCCACCGCGCCGGAAAAGCCGCGCACCATGGAAGGCATGCTGCAGGAGGCCTTCACTTCCCTGCGCGCGCTCGACCGTGACCTGTTGCCACTCACCCAGGCCTTCCACGACGCTGGCCACAGCCTCTACCTCGTCGGCGGGTCGGTGCGGGATGCCCTGCTGGGGCGCCTCTCCCACGACCTGGACTTCACCACCGACGCCCGGCCGCAGGCCATCGTCGACATTGTCACGCCCCTGGCGGAGACAGTGTGGGACACGGGCATTGAATACGGCACCGTATCCGCGCTGGTCAAGGGCCAAATATTGGAGATCACCACCTTCCGTGCCGACCAATACGATGGCCAGTCCCGCAACCCCGAGGTCTCTTTCGGCGACAGCCTCGACGGAGACCTCATCCGCCGCGACTTCCGCGCCAACGCCATCGCACTGGAGCTCTCCCCCGACGGAAACCACCAGCTCCGCGACCCCCTAAACGGCCTCGAAGACCTCCAGGCCGGAGTGCTAGACACCCCGGATAGCCCGGAGATCAGCTTCAACGACGATCCGTTGCGCATGCTCCGCGCTTGCCGATTTGTCTCGCAGCTGGAATTCGGCGTCACAAAGAGAGTCAAGGAAGCAATGACGGCGATGAGCGAGCAGATCAGCCGCATCACCGTCGAGCGCGTGGCTGTCGAACTGAACAAGCTGATGCGTGGCGCGGCGCCGTGGGTGGGTCTGGATCTGATGGTCGAGACCGGGCTG
>NZ_CALLDG010000109.1 GCF_937999985.1 uncultured Corynebacterium sp. | reverse complement strand
GGCGTCAATAACAAACAAGAACGACTAAGCCACAAGGGCCCGGACGACGACCCGGACTTCCTGTGGAACATCGAGAAAGAGCGCTTCAAGAAGCGGCGCGCGCAGGAGGCCAAGGACGCGGAAGAGGCCGAGCGGAAGCGCCGTCAGGAGCTCCGCGAACAGCAGCAACGCGGGGCGCGCGGCGACGAGCGCGACGAGCAGAAGCCAAATGGCCCGGAGAACACGGACGGCCCGGACTCTCCGCAAAACGGAGAGTAGCTAGAGCAGCTCCACGCGCGGCGAACGGCCCGTGCGGTAGTGGTCGATCAGCAGGAAGATGTTGTCCCAGTCCTTGTAGACCTCCGCGCGGCGCAGCACACCCGTATCCTCGGCACTCTCGGAAGTGCGGCCGCCATCCGGCGCCCGGTACAACGGCCCCGGCATCGGCTGCGGAACTCCCGGTACCACGGGGGCTTGGCGGCGCTGCTCGTGCTGGATGATCGCCTGTTCGTAGACCATCTTCGGAAGCTCCGGGGCGATGCCCGCGAAGTGCGCATAGTCTAAGGCCGGGTCGCCGACGGTCATGTCGGAAAAGTCGATCACGCCCACGCCGCCTTCGGCGTTCCACAGCATGTGGTCCTCGTGCAGCTCCCCGTGGGTCAGGGCGCGCTGTTGCTCCGGCCGGGAGAGCAACTCGTCCACCTGCGCAAACACGCGCTCCACGAATGCCGCCTCTTCAGCGCTCAGGTGCGGGGCCAGAATCGTTTCCGTGCGGGACTTCATCAGCTCCAACTTGCCCGGCAGGGTGCGCGGGGCGTTATTCAACTCGCTGGTCGCCTCGCCGTCGGTCCACCAGGAATCCACGCGGCTCATCGGCAGCACGTCCGGGTCGAAGGCGTGCATCGTGGCCAGCAGGCTGCCCAGTTGCTCGGCCACCCATGCGCGCTGGCTGGTAGACAGCGTCTGCCAGAGCTCGGCGGTCAGCGGTTCGCCCAGCAGCTCGGTCTGCATGGTCAACATCACGGGCTCGGCAGTATTGAAAGTCCCCCGCGCGTAGGCCTGCCGCACCGTCCCCGGCACCCGCACCTTGGTGCGGCGGAACAGTTGCGCGATCAGCGAGGATTCCAGCATCGCCTGTTCCCGGTATTCCTTTTCGAAGGGCACGCGCACCACGACGGACTCGGGGAGCATGTCGTTGAGTTCATACTCCTTCGAGCGCAGCCCGTCCAGGATCAATACTGCGTGGTCGATGCCCTGCTTCGGCACGCGCTGGCCAGTCCATTCCAGGTCGCGCCAGGTGCGCGCCACCATCTCCGGGATGGTCTCGATCGAAATAGCCACTTATCTACCGCTCTTTCCCACGCTTCAGTAGCCCGCTGAGGTACTGCCCGTAGGCGCTCTTGCCCAGCTTGCGCGCGGACTCCCCCAGCTCTGCATCGTCAATGTAGCCCAGGCGCCACGCGACTTCCTCCGGGCAGCTGATCTTCAGGCCCTGCCGCTGCTCGACGGCGCGGACGAAGTCCCCGGCGGCGGCCAGGTCGTCCACCGTTCCCGTGTCCAGCCAGGCGGTACCACGCGGCAGCACCTCCACGTGCAGGCGCCCCTCCGCCAGGTAGCGGCGGTTGATGTCCGTGATCTCCAGCTCGCCGCGCTCGCTCGGCTCCAGCGACTTGGCGATCCGCACCACGTCGTTGGAGTAGAAGTACAGGCCGGGAACTGCATAGTTGGACTTCGGCTCCGCGGGCTTTTCCGCCAAGCTCAGAGCTGTGCCTTCGCGGTCGAACTCCACTACTCCGTATGACTCGGGTTCGGCCACCCAGTAGGCGAAGATCGCCCCGCCGTCGGGGTTGTGGAAGCGCCGCAGCTGGGTGCCCAGGCCGGTGCCGTAGAAGATGTTGTCACCCAGCACCAGAGCCACTGCGTCGTCGCCGATGAAGTCCTCGCCCACAATGAAGGCTTCCGCCAGGCCATTCGGCTGGTCCTGCACCGCGTAGCTGATCTGCACGCCGAACTGCGAGCCGTCGCCCAGCAGCCCGCGGAACTGTTGCGCATCCGCGCCCGTGGTGATCACCAGAATGTCGCGGATGCCCGCCAGCATCAGAGTCGTCAGCGGGTAGTAGATCATCGGCTTGTCGTACACGGGCGCCAGTTGCTTGGAAATTCCCTGCGTGATCGGCCACAGCCGCGAGCCGGTTCCCCCGGCCAGAATAATGCCCTTCATCAGTCGGCTTGCTCCCACTCGTCGGCGGCCTGCAGAGCCTCGGCCCAGTCAGCACGCAGTTGTGCCTCCCATGCCCGCACCTCGCGGTATTCGGGCAGGCGGTCGCGTACCTCGCTCAAGCTCGGCGCCGAATCGTCCTTGTTGGATAGTACGGCTTGTTCCTTAGTGACGCCCCAAGCCACAGCCAGTTCCGCATCAAACGGGTCGATACCGTATTCCCTCTGTGGGTTGTATGCCTCGGTGACCAGGTAGTTCACGGTCGTCTGGTCGGTGTGTGCGCGGAATCCGTGGCCCACGCCCAGGGGTACGTAGACGCTGAAATTATTCTCCGCCGATAGTTCCACGGTGATGTGTTGGCCGAACGTCGGCGAGCCCACGCGCACATCCACCAGCACGTCCGTGATGGCACCGGAAAGGCAGCTGACGAACTTCGCCTGTCCCGGCGGCACGTCCGCCAAGTGAATGCCCCGCACGACGTTGCGGGAGGAACGCGAAAGGTTCCCCTGAGCTACCTCGAAGGGGTACCCCAGCTTCTCGCCGAAAGCCTCCGCCTTGAAGCTTTCGTGGAAACTGCCGCGCTCGTCGCCATGCACCCTGGGCACATAAGCCCAGGCGCCGGGGATGGGGAGATCCACAATGCTGCCCGGTTCAGCGGTTGCCAGTAGCTCGTCGATGCGCGGGGTGGTTTCACTCATAGTTTCTACTTTAGCGGCGCTGCCGGACAACCAACGGCAAGGTTATGCAGGGAGCTTAGAAGTAGCAGGCCATCGGCCCATCGGGACCGTCGACGACGGTCACGGGCGTGTCGAAGATGTCGGTCAGGATCTCGTCGGTCATGAGCTCCTCCGGGGTGCCGAAGCGCACGATCTTCCCATCCTTGACGGCGCAGATGTGGTCCGAGTACTTCGCCGCGAAGTTGATGTCGTGCAGCACCACAATGATGGTGCGACCGAACTCCGAAGCCGCCCGGCGTAGGTGCTTCATCATCTGCACCGCGTGGGCGATGTCCAGGTTGTTCAGCGGTTCATCCAGCAGCACATAGTCAGTTTCCTGGCACAGCACCATTGCCACGTAGGCGCGCTGCCGCTGCCCGCCGGACAACTGATCCAGGTAGCGATTCTCCAGCTCGCGGAGATTGAAGAAGTCGATGTAGGTGGAGATGATGCCCTCGTCCTCCCGCGTTAACCGCCCTTTGGAGTACGGGAAACGGCCAAAGCCCACCAGCTGGCGGACCGTCAGGCGGGTGACGAAGTGATTCTCCTGGCGCAGGATCGACAGCACCTTCGCCAGGTCCTTGGACTTTGTGGTGCTCACGTCAAAGCCTGCGACCTCGATGGTGCCCTCGTCCAGGTCCAGCAGCCTGCCCATCATAGTGAGCAGGGTGGACTTGCCCGCACCATTGGGGCCGACCAGGGAGGTCACTCCCCCGGCGGGGATCTCCAGGTTCGCCGGACCAATGCTAGCTCCGGAGCCGGAGGCGTCACTATATTTCTTAGTGACTTCGGACAGCTTGATCACAGTCGACCCTTTCTAAGAATGACGTAGAGGAACACCGTGCCGCCGACCAGCTCAATGATGATCGAGACCACGCCTTGCGCGTAGAAGATGTGATTCATCACGAAGTACGCGCCCGCCAGTACCAGGAAAGCCGTGGCGATGGCCATCGGGAAGACATAGCGGTGATCGGAGGTGCCCGCGAACTGGTAGGCCAGCGTGGCTACCAAGAATCCCAGAAAAGCCATCGGGCCAACCAGCGCGGTGGAGACGGCCATGAGGACCGCGACCAGGATGAGCACCACGATCGCCTTGCCCCGGTGGTTAATGCCCAGGTTCGTTGTCGCATCCGGCCCCAAGGCCAGCACGTTGAGAGTGCGGGACATCAGCAGCAACGCGCCCGCGGCCACGGCAACCAGCACGATAGAGATCGGAAAGTACTCTGGCTCCGCGTTATTCACCGACCCGAACAGTCGGGCGGTCAGCAGGTCGAAATCGCTGGGCGTCAATAGACGCTGCATAAAGGTAGACACCGACCCCAAACCTGCCCCGATAACAATGCCGACCAGCAACATCGCGTGCATGTTCGCGTTCTTGCCGGTGAGCAGCCAAGAGTACAGCAGCAACGCGAAGCCGACCATGAGCACCAGCTGGATGATGTAGGTCGTCATGGTGCGGGCCTCCACCAGACCGCTGCCGCCCAGGAAGAACACGGTGGAGGTGTGGATGGCCACGTACAGCGACTCGAACCCCATGATCGACGGGGTGATGATGCGGTTATTCGTCACCGTCTGGAAAGCCACCGTGGCTACCGCCTGGGCAACCGCGACGATGGCGATGGCGATTACCGCGTTCATGCGGCGCTCCGCCAGCAGCCAGAAGCCGCGCGTGCCGAAGGGCATCGGGTTGCCATAGGCCAGCAGCCCCACCGCGGAAGCCGCGCCCAGAACTACGATGATGCCGAGGGCTAGCCAGTACTTCGCCGCCATCGATTGCGTGGGGAACGCGCCTGAGGAGCGGCCGGGAGTGCCCGGGAACAAGCGCTGCGGCACCAGCCGCTCGAGGGTTTGGTTCGTCATTAGCGGTTCCTCACAATCAGCACGACGAAGACGATTGCGCCGACGATGCCCAGCACCACGGAAACGGGGATCTCGAAAGGCGAGATCAGCGTACGAGCCAGCAGGTCACAAGCGGCGACGGTAGCGATGCCCACTAGGCACACCCACGGCAGGTTGCTGCGCAGGTCGTCGCCGCGGATCATCGAGACGATGTTCGGCACGATCAGCCCCAAGAAAGGCAGGTTGCCGACCACGACCGTCACCACACCCACAGCGATGGCGACCATTACGGTGCCTACCAGCACAATCCGGCGGTAGTTCATGCCCACGCTGGTGGCGAAGTCCTCGCCAAGGCCAGCCAGGGTGAGCCGGTCGGCCAGCAGGAACACGCCCACCACGACCAGCAGCACCACCCACAGCACCTCGTACTGGCCCTTGTAGACCGAGGTGAAGCTGCCGGCGAACCACACGCCCAGCTGCTGCAGCATGTCAGTCTGCAGGGCGACGAAGGTGGAGACAGCGGAGACTACCGCGCCCAGCATGATGCCCACGATCGGCACGATCAGCGAGGAACGCAGCGATACACGCTGCAGGAAGAAGAAGAACACCATCGCGCCGACAAAGGAGAACACGACGGCGCCGACCATCCGCCCCATCACAGTCGCACCGGGGAAGACGATCATCACGAACAGCAGGCCCAGGCCCGCCCATTCAGTGGTGCCGGTGGTGGTCGGTGAAACGAAGCGGTTCTGCGTAAGCATCTGCATGACCAGCCCACACATCGCCATCGCCGCGCCCGCCAACACCAATGCGATGGTGCGCGGGACGCGGGTGATGGAGAACATGTCGATGCCATCTTGCGCGTTGAAAACGTCGTATTCGCCGATCAACAGGCTGCCGACGAGAAGGGCCCCCACAATCGCTGTGGCGACGAGGAACTTCCAGTCGACGAGTTTTCCCCGGGTACGCGCAACCCGAGGTTCGTCATGAACCTCGGGTGACGTAGTGCTCTGAGCAGTCATTCCAGCTGGTCAATTCACTTTCAATAGCGTTGTGCGGTGCTGCACGGCGGCAATGTGCGGTGCTGCACAGCGGTGCGCGGCGTTCGCGCTGTTACTTCCCTTCGAAGGCGTCTGCCAGGGAGTTCAGGATCTCGGTGTAGGTCGTGATCGACTCGTTGATGTACGTATCCTGCGGTGCCACGAGCACGCGATCCTCCTTCAGCGCCGGCACACCCTTCAGCGCATCGGCGCGCTTGATCACGTCTGCCGCCGGGGAGTAATCCGGCTTGTCCGCGTTGATGGCACCGTCGCGGTCCATCACCAGCATCCAGTCCGGCTTGGCGTCTGCGATGGCCTCGACGGAGATGTCATCGCCCTCGTGGTTGCTGGAGGCGTTGTCGACCTCCAGTGCCGGGTCCATGCCCAGCCAGTCGAACACGGGGCCCCACACGCGGCCGACGTGCGGCGCAACGTAGCCGATTTCGCCGCCGGAGACGTTGACGGCCATGACCTTCTTGTCGCCATCCAACTCGTCGTAGGCCTTCTTCGCGCGATCCTTCGCATCGTTGAAGTCCTGCACCATCTTGTCGGCTTCGTCCTTCTTATTGAAGATTTCGCCCAGGGTGGTGATCTGGCGGATCAGCTCCTCGTCCATCGGCTTATCCTCGCGGGGCTCCAGCTCCACGACAGCTGCATCCGGGACCAGTTCCTTGATCTCCTCGTCGCGGTCCTTGAAGCGCTGGCCGCTGATCACTAGGTCTGGCTGGGCTGCCACCAGGGCCTCGAAGTCAGGCTCCTTGTGGTTGCCGAGATCCTTGATCTCCTCGTCATCCTTGTAGTCGGTGACGGTCGCTGGAACCAGCTTCTTCGGAGCAGCGGAAAGCTCCACTCCCCACTCGTTGAGGATCTCGAAGCTGCGGTTATCCAGTGCAACCACGGACTTCGGGTTCTTCGGAACCTGTAGTTCGCCGTTGTTGTCCTCGATGGAGATCGAATCTCCGCTGGATTGGTTGGCCGAGGTGCTCTCATCGGCGGAGCCACAGGCGGCCAGGGACATACCTGCGGCCACGAGTGCGGCCAGCAGCTTGATGCGATTCTTTGCCATTTTTCCCTTAAAAGATTCAAACTAACTCAACGTACGGTTAGCCGAACCTTATATAGGCTCCACTAAGTTAGTCAAGCCTTGCTTAAAAGGGTGGTCACCCCCGCGCGGGTGACGCTACGCGGGATCGATCTCTTCTGCGGCCACCTCTTGTTCGGTGGCGCGGTATTTCTTTTCGGACGCCGCCCTGGACTCAACCCACCACTTCTCATTGCGGCGGTACCATTCCACCGTCTCGGCAAGCCCGGAAGCAAAGTCCGTAAAGCGCGGCTGCCACCCCAGATCGGCAATGCTGCTGGGGTCGATCGCATAGCGGCGATCGTGACCCGGGCGGTCGGTGACGTGCACAAAGTCATCCGCCGGGCGACCGAAAAGCTCCAGTAGGTCGCGCACGACCTGTAGATTGGAGCGCTCCCCCTCCGCACCGATGAGGTACGTTTCCCCCAGCTTTCCAGAATCCAGGATCGCCCAGACAGCGTCGTTGTGGTCATCCACGTGAATCCAATCGCGGACGTTCTCCCCCGTGCCGTATAGGCGAGGACGGTGCCCCTCGATCAGACCTGTGATCTGCCGGGGGATGAACTTCTCCGGGTGCTGGCGCGGGCCGTAGTTGTTCGAGCAGTTGGAGATAGTGGCCTTCAGCCCCCGCGAACGCACAAATGCGCGGACGAAGTGATCCGCCGCCGCCTTGGAGGCAGAGTAGGGCGAGGAGGGGTTGTATGGGGTATCCACCGTGAAGCGGTTGGGATCGTCCAGGGCGAGATCGCCGAAGACCTCATCGGTGGATATGTGGTGCAGGCGCACCCCGAGGTCCGCGGCGGCCTGGGCGACGTTCAAGGTGCCCTCCACGTTGCTGCGGGCGAAGATCGCGGGCGTGGCCAGGGAGTTATCGTTGTGGCTCTCCGCCGCGAAGTGCACGATCGCCACCCGGTCGGCGGCAGACTGCTGGGACTCGGCAGCGCCTTTGTTCCCCGCATCCCCTACAGCTTCGGTAACCGTAATCGCCCGCTCAAGAGCCTCGCGAAACGCCACGGCATCCGCCACGTCACCTTCGATGAACTCCACCCGCCCCGGATAGGCAACCTCCAGCGGAATGCCGTCCTCGGTCTGCAAATTCAGTGGGTTCGCTGCGTACGTGAGGGCGTCAAAAATAAGAACCTTGACGTCCGGCCTGGTCTCCAGCGTGCGATGAACGAAGTTCGCGCCAATAAAGCCGGCCCCGCCGGTGACGAGGACGGTAGAAAAGTTCCTCTCGGGCATATTCACTCCAAACATAGATAACTCCTTCGCAGGCACAGCCTGGAAGGAGCTGGAATATAGGTGGGCTAGTTCAAGCCAGCGTAGGAGTGCAGGCCGGAGACCACCATGTTGATGAAGAAGAGGTTGAAGACCATCGTGGCGAAGGCAAAGACGTTGATCCACGCGGACTTCGGGCCACGCCAGCCCGGGGTGGCGCGGGCGTGCAGGTAGGCGGCGTAGAGGATCCAGGTGATGAAGGAAACGGTCTCCTTCGGATCCCAGCCCCAGAAGCGGCCCCATGCGGCATCCGCCCAGATGGCGCCGAAGATGATGCCCAGGCCGAAGATCGGCAGTGCCCACACGGCGGTGCGGTAGGCCAGTGCATCCAGCTTGGTGGCATCCGGCAGCGGGGCGGCTACAGTGCCCAACCAGCCCTTCTCCTGACCCTTCGGGTACTTACGGCGGAGCAGGTACATCAGGGAAGCCATGCCGGACATCATGCCGATACCCGCGCCGATTGCGACAGTCGAAACGTGAATGACCAGCCAGTAGGACTGCAGCGCCGGCACAACCGGGGCAGTCTCCGCGTACAGCTTGGTGCCTGCGTAGAACAGCAGGCCGACAACCGGAGTCAGGACCCACGGCCACATGACGCGCATCGCCTTGCGGCGGATCATGAGCGCGGCGACGACCATTGCGAACAGGGTGACCACGCCGACGTATTCGAAGAGGTTGCCCCACGGGAAGCGATTGGTGGCCAAGCCACGCAGAATCACGAAGACTGCGTGGATTGCGATGGCCAACCAGACCAGGGACTGGGTGATGCCGCCGAGCTTGTCGGCGCGATCCAAGGTCTTAGAAACGCTCTCGGAGCGCAGACGCTCCGGCAGCTGCGCCTCGAAGGAGGCGAAGTCGGGCTCGATGTCGTCGCCCGTGATCTCCCCGGCATCGGCAACATCCGAGTCTGCCGCATCGCCCGCAGCACCTGCGCCTACGGTCACCTTGGTGGTGGAGGCAGCGCGCGCGGAGTGCTCCGCCTGCAGCTTCTCCAGCTCCTCGGCGCGCTGACGGCGGCGATCCGCGCCCACGCGCACCATCCCGTAGAAAACCAGGGAAACGGCGAGCGCCAGCAGGTATAGGGTCTCCGCGGAGCGGAAGGCCAGGTCGGAGAATTCGGATAGCTGCGGATCGATCTGCATCGAAAATCCTTCTAAAGAAAAGTCTTAAATCGCTACAAAGTATCAGCTTAGCGCCTGTTTACGAACGACCACAATCACCCGTTCGGGGTAAATCAACCCCGTGGCGCCAGGTGATCGTCGACGTGGTCCTCCCAGTCGTCGGAATCCACGTCATAAGCTTCGTCCAGAGCTTCTTCCTCCAGCCCCAGCACGCGCTCGGCACGGCGGTTGAACTCGCGACCCCAGCCAGCGGAGTCCGTGCGGGAAAGCCCGGCGATCTGGATGCGGGTGCCCTCACCTTCCGGAGTAATGCGCACCCAGAAGCGGCGGCGCTTCACTGCCAGGGAGGCAACGAGCGAAGCCAGCATCAGCACGGCAAACACCAGCACCCAGGTGGTCGTCGGATCCTTGGAGATCTGCAGGTTCACAAACTCCTTGGCACCGTCGAAGGTGATCTTTGTGCCATCGTCCAGGGTGACGGATTCGCCCTTCTCCAGGTTCACTCGATCCAGCATCTGCATCTGGCCGGAGTGCATGGCCTCCGGGTCCAACGAGAAAATGTTCTGGCTGCGCCCGCCATCCAGGCCAGTATCGCCACGGTAAATGTCGATAGCCACCGCGGGGTCGCGCATTGCCGGGTAGTTGGAGGAAAGGATCTTGCCATTCGGCCCGGTCCACTCCGCCGACGGAGCGAACAGTCCCTGCAGGGAGATCTGGTTCTTGCGACGCTCCTGCAGGTCGGGGTACATGCCCGCGGGCGGGTCCCAGCGCACTGCACCGGAGGACAGGAAGTACGTCATATCGTCCGGGCGGAACTGCACTGTCTCGGTACGCTTCTCCCCGTTCGGCCACTCAATCGTGAACGTCGGAGCATAGCCGTGGCCCTGGAGGTACACACGGTTGCCCTCGATGCGCAGCGGGTGGTTCACTTTCAGCGTTTTATGCTGCCACTGATCCGTCGGCTTGAAGGCATCCTCCTTGCCCGCGTAGTCGATGTTGGATTCAAAGCCCACCGCCTGACCGTTTGGCAGGTAGTCGGCCTTGAAGTCCTTGACGTTCACACAGAAGGGAGTCAGTCCCGTGCCGTCGAACACCGGGCCATTGCGGAAGGAATCGAAGTTGGAAACCGCGGAGTTGCAGAACTGCGACTGCTCGGTATCCGTCCCGGCCACCACGATGACCTGGCCCTCGTAGTAGACCATCTTGCCCGTCGCCACCGCGATGAGGATACCCACCAGCGACAGGTGGAATACCAGGTTCGCGGCCTCACGCAGGTAGCCCTTCTCCGCGGACATGGACCAGGCCCCGGCGCGGTCGTTATCCTTATCGACCTCGTTGACGTTCCAGCCCTTAAACTCCTTGCGCAGGGATTTCTGCACGTCTTCCACCGATTCATCGACGGTTCCGGAGTAATGGTAGGGCATGCGATCCAGGCGCTTCGGCGCCGGCGGTGGGGAGGAACGCAGAGCCTTGTAGTGGTCGATGCTGCGCGGCAGGATGCAGCCGACCAGGGAAATGAAAAGCAGTACGTAGATCGCCACGAACCAGGTGGACCCGAAGACGTCGAAAAGCTGCAGCTTGTCGAAAACCTCGGCGGTCTTCCCGTTGGCGTCAATATATTCGGCAACCTTGCCCTCGTTGAGCGACCGCTGTGGCAGCAGCGCGCCCGGGATCGCGGCCAGCGCCAGCAGGAAAAGCAGCACCAGGGCGGTCTTCATCTTCGTGAGCCACTGCCAGCCCTTCTTCGGCCAACTCAGGATCTTCTTCAGCATGGTTGCTCTTTCGTACTTTCGCTCTCTCGTTATTATTGACGCCCACTTCTCAGCCGCGACCTTTTCCCTTAAGCCGACGACTTGAGATCGGCCTTAGATCGGCAGGGTTTTATCCGAGACGAATGCCTCCCGGATATAGTCCACGAACACCGCCCACTGCCCTGTGACCAGCAGCAAGCCGACGATGACCAGCAGCGCGCCGCCGATCATCTGGATGGTGCGGGAGTGCTTGCGCAGCCAGCCGACGCCCGTCAGCGCCTTCGAGGACCCCAGCGCCACGACAATGAATGGTAGCCCGAGGCCCAGACAATAGGCGACGATCAAGATCACACCGCGGGCGGCTGTCATCCCCTGGGTGCCGGCGGATACCGAAATGATGGAAGCCAGCGTGGGTCCCAGGCAGGGGGTCCAGCCCAGGGCGAACACTCCGCCCAGCAGTGGCGCACCGGCGATAGTGGTCCAGCGCTTCGGGCTGAGGCGCGTATCGCGCTGCAAAGGGGAAATAAAGCCCATGAACACCACGCCCATGGCGATGGTGACCACGCCGCCGATGCGCATCAGCAGATCCTGGTTCAGCCTCAGGGCGCTGATCACCCCGAAGACCGTGACCGTGGCCAGTACAAACACCACGGTGAAGCCCAGCACGAACAGCAGCGCTGCGGTGGCCACCCGGCCGCGCTTGGCTTTGACCACCGTGCCTTGCTCCGTGTATTCAGTCTCCGCTCCAACAACTCCGGCAAGGTAGGAGATGTACCCCGGCACTAGCGGAATCACGCACGGTGAGGCGAAGGAAACCAGGCCCGCGGCGGCGGATACCAGCAACGCGAGCAGCAGCGGACCGGCGGCGGCCGTATCCGCGAAGGTCTCTCCGATGGACTCCGCGAGGATCATCTATGCTTCCTCGTCCAGTAGTGGCTCGACCTGTTCCCAGAGTTCCTTGTCCGTGATTTCCTTCAAGAAGATGTGGGCCGGACGGTGCTGCTTATCCAACACGATGGTGGTGGGAATCACGGAGGCCGGCACGCCGCCGAGCGCCAGGGCGGTCTTGAACGGTGGGTCGTAGATAGACGGGTAGGTGATCCCGTTGTCCTTGACGAAGTCCTGCGGCTTTTCCTTAACGTTGTCGCGCACGTTGATGCCCAGGATAGTGCCGCCGCCGTCCTTTTCCAGCTTCTCCTGGACGCGCTGCAGGTCATCGGATTCGCTACGGCACGGGCCACACCACTGGCCCCAGGCGTTTAGCACCACGACCTGGCCCTCGAAGTCGGAGAGGTTAATGTCATCGCCGCCGTCCAGATTGGTGCCGGTGAAGTCGGCGACCTCCTTGCGCTCCTCGGGCTCGTAGTGGATGCTGGTCTGCCCGCCGGGGGCGACGAACTCAAAAGTTCCGCCGCTGGCCACCGCGTCCTTGCCCGCGGTGTTTCCCTCACCGCAGGCGGTGAGCGCCGCCCCGCTGGCTAGCAGAGTTACCGCAAGCGCTGCCGTTAGCTTTTTACGCACCTTAAATCTCCTGCGCCGGCTCTGAATAGAAGATGTCCGTCAGCTGCCCGCCGTCAAATACCAGAGAGGTCACGGAGGCCAACTCACACTGGCGATCGGCCGGATTGTGCGCCAGAGGCAGGCCCTGCACGTCCCGTTGAATCATCACGATCGGCAGCTGGTGGGTGACCAACACGGCCTCGTGCCCGCGGGCCTTCTCGCGCGCGGTGTCGACGGCCTCCCACATCCGGTCGGCGATCTCCTGATAGGGCTCGCCCCAGCTGGGAATGGTGGGGTTCTTCAGCATGGGCCAACGCTTTGGGTTCCACAATGCGCTACGTACACCCTTAATGTGCAGGCCTTGCAGATCGTTACCCGCCTCGATGATGCGCTCGTCCGTGTGGACCTCCAGGCCCAGCTTCTCAGCAAACGGCCGCGCGGTTTCCTGCGCCCGCTGCAACGGAGAAGCCGCTAGGTACACCACATCGTGGTCAGCGAGGTCCGCTGCGGTGGCATGCGCCATGTTCCGCCCCCGCTCAGAGAGGTAATAGCCGGGCAAACGGCCATAGAGAATGCGATCCGGGTTGTGCACTTCTCCGTGCCGTACAAGGTGAACGATCGTTGCCATGGTCACCTACCTTAGCGTGGACCCCGGCATGAGACCTAAGCCGACGGGGTGGCCGCTGCCGCGGCTTCCGCAGCGGGCTTAGCAGCGGCCGCGATCTTCTCGAAATCTGCGTCGGTCAGTGCCGTGGAAACGAACCAGGTCTCGAAGACGCTTGGTGGGGCAAATACCCCGCGATCCAGGAAGGCGTGGAAGAAGGCCGGGTAGCGGAAGGTGTCCGCGGCCTTCATGTCCGTGAAGTTCGTGCCTTCCCCCTCGGCGAAGCGCACACTCACCATACTGCCCGCACGCTGGATGTGGTGGGCCACGGAGGCCTTAGTCAAAGCGTCGGACAGGATGTCTGCCAGCGCGTCGGCATTAGCGTCGAGCTTCTGGTACGCGGCGGCGTCAGCCAACTTCAAAGAGGCCAGGCCCGAGGCGACGGCAACGGGATTGCCCGACAAAGTACCGGCCTGATAGACCGGACCAACCGGCGCGAGGTGATCCATGATCTCCGCCTTGCCGCCGAAAGCAGCGGCAGGCAGGCCACCGGAGACGACCTTGCCGAACGTCGTTAGGTCGCCCGCCACGCCGTCCTTGCCGTACCAGCCGGACTCGCTGACGCGGAAGCCCGTCATGACCTCATCGACGATCAGCAGGGCACCGTTTTCGTGGGCAATGCGCTGCAGCTCCGCGTTAAAACCATGCGGGTTCACGGTGCCCATATTGCCGGCGGCACCCTCCACGATGATTGCGGCGATCTCGCCCGCGTGGGAGGCAAACGCATCCTCCACGGCCTGCACGTCACGGTAAGGCACCACGACGGTGTCGCCCGCGGCGGCCTTGGTGATGCCCGGGGAATCCGGCAGGCCAAACGTAGCCACGCCGGAACCGGCCGCCACCAGCAGCGAATCGACGTGACCGTGGTAGCAGCCCTCAAACTTCAGGATCTTGTCGCGGCCCGTGTAGCCGCGGGCCAGGCGAATGGCGGACATCGTGGCCTCGGTGCCGGAGTTCACCAGGCGGGCCTTCTCCACGGAGGTGCGGCGGACGATCTCCTCCACCAGGTCGACCTCCATCGTGGTCGGCGCGCCGAAGGAAAGACCGTGGCCCGCGGCCTCCCGAACTGCCTCCACGATCTGCGGGTGGGCGTGCCCGTGGATCATCGGCCCCCAGGAGCAAAACAGGTCCACATAGGAGTTGCCGTCAATGTCGTGCAGCGTGGAGCCCTGCGCGGAGGTGATAAACGGCGGGGTGCCGCCCACAGATCCGAACGCGCGAACCGGGGAGTTCACCCCGCCCGGAATCAGCGTGCGAGCCCGATCGAAGGCTTTCTCGCTGGCCTGGTGCGAAGAGTTGTTTGAGTGCTGAGGGTCGGCATTAACAGACACGAAAGGAATCCTTCCTGCCACTTCACTAGTGGTTAGCTTGCAATCCCCACCAGCCTAGCGCGGCTAACGCTGGGACTGGTCATACTCCTCGTCCGCGGCCTCCGCGCGGGCCAGGGAAATCGCCTCGGCGCGCTGGCTTTCCTGCTTGCGTAGCTGCCGGATCTCCCTCCGACGCTCCACCCAGCCCTGCCACGAGTGGGTCTGGCGCAGAGTGCCACGCGCGTAGTTGCGGTGCAAGATGCGCGCACTGCGCGTCTCGATCAACGTGGAGCTGAGCAGCATAAACACCGTGGCCAGCAGGGGGTTGAGCACGCCGACGACCGCCAGCGTCGCGCCGACCGCGTTGTACGTCCAGGACAGCCACACGTTCCAGTCGGTGGTGTTGCGGACGTGGCGGACCAGGTTCACCAGCTCCGGCAGCGCAGCAACGTCCTCGCGCTGCATCACCACGTCCGCCACCTCGGCGGCGGAGGGGTCGATGCGGTTGGAAGAAGTCATGAGAATTCCCACATCCGCGACTCGCAGCGCGCCCAGCACGTCGCTATCGCCCACCATCGCCACGCGCACGCCCATGGCGTGCACACCGCGCACAGTGGCCTCCTTGCGGTTCGGTGCGATACCAGCCAGGACGGTGGAGATGCCGAGCGCGTTCGCCGTCCTGCGGGCCACCGGATAGATGTCGCGGGAGAGCATGTACGTCTCCAGCTGCATGTCCTCCAGCCGGTCGATCGCGGCCGGGGCATCGTCCTTGAAGCTATCGGCCAGGTTGATTACACCGCGTTCCTTGCCCTTCCAGCTGACGATCACGGGCGAGCCGCCATTCAAAGCTGCCGTGGCCAGGCGCGGGTCCCGGATCTCACTCAGGTCGTGCGGGCGCCACAGGCGCGCCTTCACGTGCCGCATCTCGCCCTCCATCGGCAGTTCCACCATGCCCTCGAAGGTGCCGTCCTTGGTGATCTTCACCTCGCCTACGTCCAGCCAGTTGGGGGTCCCCTCCCCGCCCGCGCCGCTATCGCGTGCCTCGCGGTCGGCACGCACCAGCGCCTGGGAGACAGCGTGGTTCGATTCCAAGGAAAGAGCGCCGGCCACGCGCAGGATCAGATCCGGGTTCTCGCCCTTGACAGACGTGACGTCGATGACGTGCATCGGCCCATCGGTGAGGGTACCAACGCGGTTGAAGATGATGGCGTCCACCTCAGCGAGCTTGTGAATGGTGCCCGTATCGCGCAGCAGGGCGCCCGAGGTGGCAGCGCGCCACAGCCCCAAGCGCAGCGCCAGTGGCGCAGAAAGGGCCAGGGCGACGGGCGCGACGACGGCCAGCAGGGACAAAACGGTGGCCATCGCCGCATCGACGGACTTAGTGATGGCCAGCCAAGCGATGAAGTCCACCGCCGCCAACACGAAAGCCCACGGCACCAGCAAGCTGGCGGTGCGGTTCGTCAACTGGGTCAGGCGAGTCTCGTCCAACGCGGACCCG
>NZ_CALLDG010000108.1 GCF_937999985.1 uncultured Corynebacterium sp. | reverse complement strand
ACAGCCGTCGTCGCGGGTGAACAACTGTGAGTCAAACAACCTATCTGGCACTCTACCCTCGCAAGTGCTAACGCTCAACCAACCCCGGTGCTAGATCCCCGGCGCTAGATCCCCTTGGTCAGGT
Source organism: uncultured Corynebacterium sp. (assembly GCF_937999985.1). Lineage (GTDB taxonomy): Bacteria > Actinomycetota > Actinomycetes > Mycobacteriales > Mycobacteriaceae > Corynebacterium. The sequence continues at coordinate 18,465 of NZ_CALLDG010000108.1, read as the reverse complement.
TAATCACCGCGTTGTGCCACAGCTCGTAATCCTCGGCGTTGTCTTCCTTGTAGTTCTCAACTGCGCGGATGCCGTTGTGGATGGAGTCGATGTCCTCGTCGGTCAGCCCTGCTCCCTCGTCGCCGACGAACAGCACGGGGCCGAGGATCGCGCGAGCCGGGTCAGAGATGAAGCTGGAGTCGCCGGTCTCCTGCTCCTTGCGCCCCATGGAAGCCAGCGGATTCGGCTCCGGGTTCTCCGCCTTACGTGCGTCGGAGGAGTAAATCGCGGCGACGGTCAGGCCACTCTCCACAAAGACCACGTGCAGGCGATCCTGCTCGCTACCACCCAGAACGTCGGCGGCCTCCGACAGATCAATGTCCATTTCCTTCGTCTGCAGGTCCGGCGTTACCAGCATGCTGCGTGGCATATTGAGCTCCTAGCTTGTTGTGTGATGAAAAAGTTGTGAGATTTAAAACAGTCACAGAACATCTTGCCAGCAAATTAGCGATTGCGCAGGATAGGGTCTTCCACGTCCAGCGACGGGTCGGTAGGCGTCGATAAACCGCTCGGCTCCTCCCCCGCCGCAACGAGGCGCGCGGCGAGTGCCGCCATCATCAAGCCGTTGTCGGTGCAGAGCTTTGCCTGCGGGATTTTTAGTTCGACGCCCACTTCTCCGCACCTTTCGGCAGCCACCTCACGCAGACGCCTGTTCGCGGAAACACCTCCGCCGAGCAGCATCACGCGGGCACCCTTATCCTCGCAGGCGCGCAGCGCCTTAGTGACGAGCACGTCCACCACTGCCTCTTGGAAGGAAGCACACACGTCTTCAATGGGCAGGCTCGTGCCCTCCTTTTCCGCCATTTCCACATAACGAGCGACGGCGGTCTTCAACCCGGAGAAGGAGAAGTCGTAGCGCGAATCCTGCTGGCGCATCATGCCGCGTGGGAAGGCGATGGCCTTGGGGTCACCTTGCGCAGCCAGTCGGTCGATCACCGGACCGCCTGGGTAGCCCAGACCCAGCAAGCGCGCGACCTTGTCGTAGGCCTCGCCTGCGGCATCGTCCAGGGTGCTGCCGAGTTCTTCCATCGGGGCGCCCACGCCTGTGACGTGCAAAATCTGCGTGTGTCCGCCGCTGACCAGCAGCGCGATGGCGTTGCTGAGATCGTTGCCAACGCTAGCTCCCTCGGTGGAACCTCCCGCAGCTCCCTCGTCGAGGGTTCCGACAGCCACGTGCCCGCCCAGGTGGTTCACACCATAGAAGGGCACCTCCCATGCCAGGGCGTAGGCCTTCGCGGCGGCGGCGCCTACCAGCAGGGCTCCGGCCAGGCCGGGTCCAACGGTGGCGGCCACAACATCCGGAGTGCGGAAACCGGGGACATTCTCGCGCGCTTCCGCCAGGGCTGCACGCATGGTCGGCTGCATGGCCTCCAGGTGCGCGCGAGAGGCGATCTCCGGGACCACGCCTCCGAAGCGGGCGTGCTGCTCCATGGAGGATGCCACCTTGTTCGCCACGATTCCTAGCTGCTCAGCACCGTTATCAGCGGTCGCCGTGCTGGCGACGATGCCCACGCCGGTCTCGTCACAGGAGCTTTCGATACCCATGATGTAGGCAGGCCGGTTTGAAGTCTCGGAATCTGAGGCTGGGGTGGCGTCAGGAGTAAAACCGGGACGCACCATGGTGAAAGCATCCGCGCCCGAGGGCTGGTAGTACGCACGACGGGTGCCCTCGATGGCGAAGCCGTAGCGCTCGTACAGCCCCACTGCGGGGCGGTTGTCGGTGCGAACCTCGAGGAAAATGGGGGCGCGCAGGCGGTCGGCGACGGCTACGAGTGGATCCATGAGCAGCTTGGATAGGCCCTTCCCCTGCCATTCGGGGAGGATGCCGATGGTGTGAATCTCCGCCTCCGGGTCGTTCGCTGGGCCGCCGACAGCCAAGATTGCGTAGCCGATCAACTGGGGTTCGCCGGGGCCATCAGCAGAGTCTGCAGCTGTCTCGGGAGCAACCTCCAGGGCAAGGCAATGGGTGTGTGGCGCGGCGATCTCACCCGCAAAGGCTTCCGCAGACCAGGGGGAATCCTCAGGAAAGAGGATCTGCTCGATCTCCGCGCAAGCGGGCGCATCGGCGGTAGTGAGCAGGCGCACGCGGGTGGACTGAGAGCCCGCATGCGGATCTCCCCCGGCAGCATCGCCCTTGGCGCCTGCGGCATCGGCCAGCACACCCAGCTCCTGCACGCGAGAAAAGTCCAGCGCCTTCGAAATTGCCTTCGCCTTCGGCTCCTTCGCATCGGGCCGACGCAAGTAAAGTGCGCGGAGTGCGGGCGCATCGGCCAACAACCCCGGAACCGAACCAAGAAACTCCAGCGCTGCAAGAACTAATCCCCGAGGCGTGGGATGGGCATCCACGCTTTCGATCTGGCAGCCCTCTTGGGAGCCGAAAAGCTCCTCCGCCTGCTCCGCAACCGCGGAAGCGCTAAGCACCCGCAGAGGCCAGCGGTCGATTTCCTGCTGGATATCCCGCACCACATCTGGCGCGTGAACGGAAGCCGGAACTTGCACCTCAGAGCACAGCCGCCCTGCCACCCCGGGAATGAAACTCATACGCGAGTGGTAGAACTCCCGGCGGCGGGCATCTGAGACGATCAGGTAGTCGCCGAAGGCTTTAGACCCGACCTGGGAGGTTGCGTACTCCCACGCCGTAGCAGCTGCGCTGGGAATGCCGTGGACTGGAATCGAGAGGGCGTCACCAAAAGCAGCAGCGGTAGCCATGCCAACCCGCAACCCCGTAAACGGTCCCGGACCGGTGCCGGCAACGACCGTGTGCAGATCACCAGGGGAAAGCTCCGCTTCGGCGAGGCACGCCTGGATGTTCGGGGTGAGCAGCTCCATGTGACCGCGGACATTATCCACAAGGCGCTCAGAGAGCACGCTTACCTGGCCGTTCGCGGCGATCTGGACAATACCGCAGGTGACGTAGTTGGTGGAGGTATCGACGGCCAAGGCGTAAATCATAGGATTTATTCTATGGCGGATGGGAGCAGCGGTGAAAACAAGAAGTCCCCGAGAGGCTCTCGCAGTAAACCTCTCAGGGACGGTATACAACTGGCGGGTTGATCAGGCCCGTAAATGCCAGCGTCTTGTGAAACACCCCTCACGGTGATTCGTCAACTATCATTGCACGGCGCAGCTCTCGAAGGCAAGCCCTCCCGAGAAATTCCCCAGTTTTTCCTAAGAAATTGTCAGGACGCGCCCAGTCGCTCCCGGCGGTGCTAGATCCAGCGCCACGTGACGGTGCGTGCGTCCGCAGCCGACACTTGTGAATTGGCCGAGTCGTCGGTGCTGGCCACGCTACTCCGATCGATCTGCACATCAAGCACCTTCTCGCTAAGGGGTTCCACCACTCCGCGACCCCATTCGGCAACCACGACCACGTCGTCGATATCCGCGTCTATATCCAGGCTCTCCAGCGCGTCAAGCACCTCGTTACGGTCGATGTGGCGACCCGGCTCTATGCCCTCTTCCACGTCCGTCCCCAGCAGTCGATAGGCATCCATGTGTAGCAGCCCCACCCCACGCTGCCCGGCGCGGTGGGTCCGCACGATAGTGAACGTCGGCGACTGCACGCGCCCCTTCACTCCCAGGCCAGCGGCCAGTCCCTGGGTCAGGGTCGTTTTGCCTGCGCCCAAAGGACCGGAGAGCACCACCACGGTCCCGGCCTCCAGCTGCTTTCCCAACTGTTCACCCAGGTGACGCATGTCATCGGCGGTCGCGGCAGTAAAGGAACCGTCGGCGGAGAAGTCCGGACGGCCGCCCTTGAATACCCTCTTGACCCTCGGCCCCCGTGGCATCGTCAGCACCTCGTAGCTGATCGTGCCCGCCAACTCCGCGAACTCGTCTGCGCTGTTGCCATTCTCGCCGAAGATCACCGCCCAGTCGCCCGGCTTCACGTCCGCAGCATCATCGGCAACACCAGCAGCCGTACTGTCGGCCGCCCCCAGCTCTACGACAATCTGGTCCATGCACACCCGACCAATCTGCGGATATGCTTTCCCGTTGATCGTCACCTGCATCTTTCCGGATGCGCTGCGCGGCAGCCCGTCAGCGTAACCGAGCGCCACCACGGCGGTGCGGGTATCGCGCTGCGCCCGCCAAGTGTGGCTGTAGCTCACGCCCTCGCCCTTCGGCACTACTCGGGTTGTTGTCACTCGGGCGCGCAGTGTCATCGCAGCGCGCAGTTCGACGTCCACCCCGATCGGGTCGATGCCGTATAGTCCGACGCCCGGTCGCACCAGCTGATAGGCGAGGTCAGGTCGGTGCAAAGTGGCCGGTGTGTTTGCGATGTGATTACACGGCACCCGCAGCCCACGGGATCGGCAAAACTCGATAGCTTCCGCAAAGCGGGCGGCCTGCAGGTCGTTCGCCTCCGACTTGGGGTCGTCGGCGCTGGCCATGTGGGTCATCACACCGGTGACTTCCACCAGTTCCGTCTTGGATGCCAGCAGCTCGACTGTTTCCTGCCACTCGGCGGGGCTCACCCCGGAGCGGGAAAGGCCAGTATCCACCATGAGCGTCACCCGCACGGGAGCGCTGACCTGCGCCTCCCGCTGCGCCTTCTCGGCCTGCTCCACCAGGGAACGCGCGTGCGCCAGCGAGGGCACGCCAACGTTGATGTCCGCGGCGAACAACTCCGCCAGGTCTTCGTCGGGTGTCCACATCCAGGCAGTGATCGGCGCGGAAGCGTAGCGCTCCCCTAGTTCCGTGAGAATCTCGCGCAGGTGCAGGGCCTCCCCCAGCGTGGCCACGCCCAGCTCTTCCACTCCCGCGTCCAGCATTGCGGGGGCCACCACGTCCACCCCGTGGTTGTACGCATCGGCCTTCACCACGGCCAACACCCCAGCGGGAGCCGCGGCCTCCCGGAACACGCGCACGTTGTGCGCGATGGCATCCAGGTCAACGACTAGTTCCGCAAGGTGACGATCCGACATGTTCATAACCTTAGCCACCCTTCCTGGGATTCCAGGAAAGGGGCACGGCAGGGGGCGTCACTAAGAAGGAACCCCGAACTATTCGACGGTGACGGACTTGGCCAGGTTACGCGGCTTGTCGATGTCCTGGTTGCCGCACTGGCGCGCGATGTCGGCGGCCAGGAACTGTAGCGGCACCGTGGACAGCAGCGGCTGCATCAGCGACGTGGTGCCCGGGATCTCCAGCAGCCAGTTGGCGTACGGGCGCACGGCCTCGTCGCCTTCCTCCGCGATGACGATGGTCTTCGCGCCGCGAGCACGGATTTCCTGGATGTTCGAGACGATCTTGGAGTGCAGCACCGGGCGGCCGTTCGGGCTGGGCACGACGACAACGACGGGCAGGTTGTCCTCGATCAGGGCGATCGGGCCGTGCTTCAGCTCGCCGGCGGCGAAGCCCTCCGCGTGGATGTAGGCCAGCTCCTTCAGCTTCAGCGCGCCCTCGAGCGCGACTGGGAAGCCCACGTGGCGGCCCAGGAACAGCATGGTCTCCACTGGGCCGAGCTCCTCGGCCAGCTGCAGGATCTGCTCGCGCAAACCGAGGGTCTTCTCGATCTTCTCCGGCAGCGCCTCCAGGGCGTAATAGATCTCCGCGATCTCGTCGGCGTACTTGGTGCCACGAGCCTGGGCCAGCGCCAAGCCCACAAGGTAGTTGGCGGCGACCTGCGCCAGGAAAGCCTTCGTGGAGGCCACGCCGATCTCGGGGCCGGCGTGGGTGTACAGCACGGCATCGGATTCGCGTGGGATCTGCGAACCGTTGGTGTTGCAGACAGCCAGTACGCGGGCGCCCTGCATCTTCGCGTGGCGTACGGCTTCCAGCGTGTCGGCGGTCTCACCGGACTGGGAGACGGCTACGACGAGGGTGCGCTGATCCAGCACTGGGTCGCGATAGCGGAACTCGCTGGCAACTTCGATCTCTACGGGCAGGCGCACCCAGTGCTCGATGGCGTACTTGGCCAGCAGGCCGGAGTGGTATGCCGAGCCGCAGGCGACGACGAAGACCTTCTCCACGCCGCGCAGATCCTCGTCGGACAGGCGCTGTTCGTCCAGCACGATGCGGCGGCCGTCGAAGTGGCCGGCCAGGGTGTCGCGGACTGCGGCGGGCTGCTCGTGGATTTCCTTCATCATGAAGGAATCGAAGCCGTCCTTCTGCGCGGCGTCCAGGTCCCAGTCGATGGTGAAGGGCTTGCCCTCCACCGGGTTGCCGTCGAAGTCGTAGATCTCGTAGGAGTCGGCGGTGATGACCACTGCGTTGTCCTGGCCCAGCTCTACGGCGTTCTTGGTGCGGTCGATGAAGGCCGCTACGTCGGAGCCGAGGAACATTTCGCCCTCGCCTACGCCGACGATCAGCGGGGTGGAGCGGCGGCCCGCGACGATGGTGCCCGGGTGGTCGTCGTGTACAAACAGCACGGTGAAGGCACCGTCCAGGCGGGAGAGGACCTTCAGCGCGGAGGCCTGGAAGTCGCCTGCGGTTTCGCCTTCGTTGTAGGCGAGCGCCAGCAGGTGTGCGGCGACCTCGGAGTCAGTCTCGGATTCCAGCTCGATGCCGGCGGCTTCGATCTCCGCACGCAGGGTGGAGAAGTTTTCGATGATGCCGTTGTGGACGATGGCAGCCTTGCCGTCGAAGGAACGGTGCGGGTGTGCGTTTACGTCGTTCGGGCGGCCGTGGGTCGCCCAGCGGGTGTGGCCGATGCAGGTAGAGCCGAGGAAGGAATCGCGACCGACCTCATCGATGCGGTCGATGAGGTTTTGCAGTTTGCCTTCCTTCTTTTCGAGGTGCAGGGAGCCCTGCTCGACAACTGCGATGCCAGCGGAATCGTATCCGCGGTATTCCATTCGCTCCAGCGCATCCAACCCGATTTGGAGGGCCTCGGAGTTACCTACGTAGCCAACAATTGCACACATGTCTCTGACGATACACAATGGCTTGTCCGTTTCGGTAAGCTGTGGGGCTGTGGCAGATAAGATTAAGAACCTGATTACTCGCTTGGGCAAGCGCGGCCCGCACCGCGTCATGGTCGGTGACCTGAACTTCGCTGGAATTCCGGGGCGCGTTTACACCCCGGCGGAAGGTAACGGCATTCCCGGCATCGCTTTCGGACACGACTGGCGTGTCGGCGTGGATGCGTACCACGCGACGCTGCGCCACCTGGCCAGCTGGGGCTTCGCGGTAGCGGCGCCGGATACGGAGAAGGGCCTCTCCCCGAACCACCGTGGCTTTGCCGCTGACCTGGAGACCGCGCTGCAGATCCTGGCTGGCGTGCGTCTGGGTAATGGCAACGTCACGGTGCAGCCGAACGAGCTTTACCTGGCTGGCCACGGCATGGGCGCTTCGGCTGCCGTGCTGGCTGCGACGGGCCGCCGCCACCGTAGCGAGCTGAAGGGCTACGACACTGAGCCCACCATCAATGGTGTGATGGCCGTGTACCCGGCGGACACTTCCCCGGATGCGACAGAGGCCGCGAAGTATGTGAAGGCTCCGGGGCTGGTGCTGGAGGCTGGCCGTTTGGGCGAGACCCCGATGGGTAACGCCAAGCGCATGGCCGCCCACTGGGGCGGGGACGTTGTCTACCGCGAGCTGCTCGGAGCTTCCTCCAGCGGCTTCCACGAGAAGTATGGCCGCAACTTTGCTCTTGGCGCCGGCCTGCCGCAGTTCAGCCAGCAAGAGCTGACTCGCGGCCTGATGACTGGCTTCGTTCTGGCCGAGGATGAGAAGAAGTACGCCTCCTTCCGCGATAGCCACGCCGAGCTGAAGAAGACCCGCACCGCCACCCAGCACGAGCTGTATAAGAACCTGCCGGAGAACGTGGATCTGGACGAGCGCCTGGCGGAGATCTTCTAGGGCTCAGCTTCTAAGAGTTCGACCTCTCTAAGCTAGGCCCCTTAAAGCTAGGCCCCTTAGTCGAAGATCCGTCCGCGCACCCCGCGGGCGCCAGTGCTCGCGGTCGCGTTCACGTTCGCGCTTCCGCCCGTCTTATTTGCCTTGTCCCCCTGAGCCTTCTTGGCCTCCTCAAGTTGGCGCGTGCATTCCTTGAGGGTTTCCTCGAACTCCCGCACCGATTCCTCTACCTCTGCCATGTAGCCATCGACGATGCGCTGGTAGCGCTCTGTAAGTTCTTCCCTACTGGTCACCACTCACCGCTCCTTTCGATATTGACGCCCACTGCCGCAGCCCCCGCAGCAGCCAATTCCACAGAGGCGCCTGTCATTTCAATGGATGCAGCTCCCGCTGCCGATACCCACACGTCCGGAGTCCACTGCTTGGAGGGCGCCGGCTGCGGCTTTGGATCATTCTCCAGGTTGGGTGCCGCGGGCGTGATCGGTTCACCCTTCGTATCGCTGGATGGCGGTGTTGACGCCTTGTGCTCGGGCTTGGGTTCCGGCTCCGGCTTCGGCTCAGGCTTAGACTCCTCGCACTGCTGCGGCGGTTCCGGCTCCGGCTCCGGCTTCGGCTCCGGCTTCGGTTCATCACAGGGCTCAGACGGTTCCGGTTCCGGCTGCGGATTACCGACCGGCTTCGGCTCCGGCTCGCACTCTTCCTTGTGCCCGACCTGTTCCGTTGGCGGCGCTGGCTCAGGCGCAGGTTCTGGCTTGGGATCCGGGCACGGCTCCGGCGCAGGCGCTGGCTCAGGCTTAGGTTCAGGTGCTGGTTCCGGCGCTGGACAGTGATCCGCCGGTGGAGCCATCGCCTCCGTCGCACAATGCACGATCTGCTCCCACAGCCTCACCGCACCCTCAACGTTGATCTGCAGTGAGCCCGCCAACGGAGGCGCCAGAGGGGCCGGCGGAGCAGGAGGCGGAGGCGGCGGCACCAGGGACTGCGCAGGCATTGGTTCCGGTGCAGGCGCGGGCTCTGGGTCTGCCACAGGTGTAGGCGCGGGAGCCGGTTGCGGCGCCTGAGCCATAGCCGTCTGCGTGACCACCTGAGCCGCCGCCTGTGGTGCGGGGTGCTGTGCAGGCCCCGTCTCACACGGTTGCTCGGCCGTCGGAGGGGGCGTCACTACCTTCTTCGGTGCTGGGCAATCACCTTCCGGGGCCTTTACAGGCTCCGGGCACTTGGTCTCCGCGGGCTTGGGATCCTGGCAGACCGGCTTGTCCGAATTCCCGGGCTCGGCAGCGGGCTTCGCATCGCGAATCAGCTGATCCATGGTCGTATCCAGGCAATTGTTGCGGCTGCGCAGAATATCCTCTGAAAGCTTCCCTGCCAGCTTCGCCAACAGATCGAGCAGAGGCTTACCACCATTGATCAGACCAATCGCAGCCATGCCGAAAAGCTCCAACTTCTCGGCAATGTCCTCGATCAGACTCACCGAGTTCTCCGAGGTCGTGCCCATGATCTCGGCGGTATCCCGCACCGCCACGCAACGATCCTGCACGCAGTGTTCGTGGTTCAGCTGCTCCTTCCCCGCCTTCTCCGTCGCCGTCCCCGGCTGTGCATCGCCCGTGCCCTTCAGGCTCTCTTTCACGCACGCCTCGGCGGCCAGCTCCGGCGCCTGTTGTTTCTGGTTGCTCGCCGGCCCAAGCGACGTAAGGATCGTCTCTGGGTTCATGCCGTTGGTAAATGACGCCGCAGCCTTCGCACCCTCCACGGGAGCGCCAAAGCCGGCCATCACAGCGAGCGCAGCGTTCAGCCGGAGATCCAGAGAGCCCGTCACGCCCAGCCACCCCCTGCGTTCAGGCTGGTGGAGTTTTCCTGCTCGGACTGCCCCACGCGATCCACCAGCCCCGTCAGGTCCTCGCCTGCTTGGGCGAGCCGACGGGCGTGATTCACCCGCACGTTATGCCCCTGATCAACCAGATCCAGAAACTGCTGCGCCTTAGCCTGCAGCCCCGTGCCAAACGCGGCCACCGGCACACTCGGCCGGTTGCCATCCAAATGATTCGCCCAGCTCAGCTGCGCATCCCGCAACTCCGCCACCCGATCGGCGGCGGCCATCGGATCTATATGCAACTCTCCCACGGTCTCATCCCCTTTGAACTCCCCCTGCAGCGCTCAGCACTAATGTCCCGCACAGGCGCCTCACACAAGCGCTTCGCGCTGCACAACAAAACATCCGCACAGTTAGACTGCGCGGATGTTAAAAAGGTTCGCCGGAGTTTCCGGGGGCCTTGGAGCTGTCGTAAGAGTTTGCGCCTAAACCTCCGCCACCACAGCCGCGAGCTTCCCCGCGATGCGACGGGCCGTGCCCGGATCAGCGGCCTCCACCATCACGCGGAACAGCTCCTCGGTGCCGGAAGGGCGCAGGAGCACGCGGCCAGCGTCGCCCAGATCCTCTTCCGCCTTGGCGATGGCCTCGACCACGCGCTCGTCGTCGGCGATCACGGACTTATCCGCCACCGGCACGTTGATCAGCGTCTGCGGCAGAACCGTCATGACGCTGGCCAGTTCGGACAGCGGCTTGCCGGTCTGCGCCATGCGCGCCATCAGCGTCAGCCCCGTCAGGGTACCGTCGCCGGTGGTGGCGTGCTCGGAGATGATGACGTGGCCGGACTGCTCGCCCCCCAGGGAAAGATCAGAGGCCAGCAGCTCGGCCAGCACGTAACGGTCGCCCACCTGCGTCTCCAACACCTTGATGCCGTTAGCCCGCATGGCCAGCTTCATGCCGAGGTTGGACATGACGGTGGCAACCAGGGTGTTCTGTTTCAGCTCCCCGTTTTCCTTCATCGCCACGGCCAGGATCGCCATGATCTGATCGCCGTCCACAACATTGCCCTCGGAATCCACGGCCAGGCAACGGTCCGCATCACCGTCGTGAGCCAGGCCCAGATCCGCCTGGTGCTCCAACACGGCCTTCTGCAGAACCTCAATGTGGGTGGAGCCCACCCCATCGTTGATGTTGAAGCTATTCGGGCGGCTGTGGATCGCCACAACATCCGCGCCGGCCTGGCGGTAGGCCTCCGGGGCGGCCGTAGAAGCAGCGCCGTTGGCACAGTCCACCACCACGCGGATGCCATCCAGCGGGTGGTTAATCGCCGTGCCGACATGAGCCAGGTAGCGCTCCAGGGCGTCGTTGGACTCATCCAGGATGCGGCCGATCGCCGCACCGGTAGGCCCTGTTTCAGGCAGCTCGAGCATGGTGGATTCAATCTCGTCCTCCACATCATCCTGCAGCTTGCGGCCACCGGCGGCGAAGAATTTAATGCCATTGTCCGGCATAGGGTTATGGGAGGCGGAAATCATCACGCCCATGTCGGCGCCGAAGTCATCGGTGAGGAAGGCTACGGCAGGCGTCGGAATCACACCAACGTCCAGCACATCCACGCCCTGCGAGGCCATGCCCGCCGACAGAGCAGCCGTCAGCATCTCCCCCGAAACGCGCGGATCGCGACCCACCACAGCGGTCGGGCGGCGGCCACCCACTTCCTCCTTGGACACCAACACACGCGCGGCGGCGGCACCCAGCTTCATCGCCAGCGGCGCGGTCAGCTTCCTGTTCGCCAGGCCGCGCACACCATCAGTTCCGAACAATTTACCCATAGGGCGAGATCTTACCCGGCCACCCCGCAGGTCGAGTGAGTGCCACTCCCGCGCATGGGTAATTCATCCGAAAGCCGCACAAAAGGGAAACCCCCACGTCCCAACCGAAAAGTTGATCGGTTGGGGCGTGGGGGCGTCGCCACCAAAAAGATGGAGCGATTTAACGCTTGGAGTACTGCGGTGCGCGACGTGCCTTGTGCAGGCCGGCCTTCTTGCGCTCCACGGCGCGAGCGTCGCGGGTCAGGAAGCCAGCGCGCTTCAGGTCGGTGCGCTCTGCCGGGTTGTACTTGTTCAGTGCGCGGGCGATAGCCAGGCGGAAAGCGCCAGCCTGGCCGGAGGGGCCGCCACCGTTCAGGTTGGCCTGGATGTCGAACTGATTCTCGCGGTCCAGCAGAACCAGCGGAGCCTTGATCAGCTGCTGGTGCAGCTTGTTCGGGAAGTAGTCCTCCAGGGAACGGCCGTTGCACAGGAACTCGCCGGAGCCCGGAACCATGCGGACGCGGACGACGGCCTCCTTGCGGCGGCCAACGGTCTGGATGGTGCCCTCGAAGACGACCGGCTCAGCCTCAACCTGCTCAGCCTCGTCCTCGGAAGCGATGGAGTCACCGATGGTGGCAACGAACTCTTCGTTCACTGCGTCGGTAGCGGTGTACTCGCCCTCGAAGTTCTCCTCGACAGCAGCGTTCTGCTCGTCGGTTACGTTCTCGTTGTACTCAGTCATTACTGTGCCACCTGCTTGATCTCGTAGGTCTCAGGCTTCTGGGCCTCGAAAGTGTGCTCCGGGCCAGCGAAGACGCGAAGCTTCTTGATGGACGCGCGGGACAGCTTGTTGTGCGGCATCATGCCCTTGACTGCCTCCTCGATGACGCGCTCCGGGTGCAGCTCCAAGGAACGACCCAGGGACATGGTCTTCAGACCACCCGGGTAGCCGGAGTGACGGTAGCGCATCTCACGCTCGCGCTTGTTGGAGGAAATGTGGACCTTGTCCGCATTGATGATGATGACGTTGTCGCCGCAGTCAACGTTCGGTGCGAAGTAGGGCTTCTTCTTGCCGCGCAGCAGGTCAGCTGCGGTAACAGCAAGACGACCCAGCACCACGTCGGTGGCGTCGATGACGTACCACTTACGGGTGATGTCACCGCTCTTCGGGTGGAAAGTAGTCACAGGGGACTCCTTAAAGTCTTGATCTTGGAACTGCCAGCCAGATGAACACTTAAACGTGAAGTACGTGAGTGCTTCTGCGGCGGCCGGTTGGGACCCGCAGAAATGCATGCGCCCGGACAGGCCGGGCACTGTGCACACAACCCTTGGGAGTTTAGTGCAGGTTAGCGCGCAGACCAAAACGCCTACCTGGGCGCGCGAGCTGGTCGCCGCCAACGTTGCAAAGCAAAGAGCCCCGACTTTAGCTCTCCCCTGCCATTGGGGAGGGCGAGCCGGGGCTCTGTCGCTTAGTCCCTAGTTGTTACTTACGGACGTCGCCTTCAATGTTGGAGTCGATCTGTTCCTTGCGGACCTCTTCGGTGTGACGCTCGGTCTCGGTGATCTGCTCCTTGTTCAGGGATACCTTCTCCACCGGGACGGTCTCCTTGTTCACAGAGACACGCTCCTCGCTCAGGGTGACGGAGGCTTCCTGGCCGGCGTCGTCGATGTTGCCCTTGAGGTTAGCTGCCTCCTCCTCGGAGATCGGGGTGCGCTCGACGCGAACCTCTTCGCGGGTAACCGGAACCTCTACGGTCTCAGTGTCGGTGACTACATACTTGCGCAGGCGAGCCTCGCCGGTCTGCACCTTGTCCTTCTGAACGTTCAGGCGCTCCTCGGAGCGGATGATCTCGCCCTCGTTGTTCACGGCAGCCTCGCGGTTAGCAGCGTCGGTGTTAGCGGCTTCGCGCTCGGTGGCACCCGCCTGGTCGGCGTTTGCACCGGCAACGCCTGCACCGGCAACACCTGCGCCTGCGGCACCTACGCCGGCGCCAGCAGTAGTGTTACCTTCGGCAGCCTCGTGGCGGTCCAGGGTGGAGCGCTCCTCGCCAGCATCCTGGTTGCCAGCGCCCTCGCCGTAACGGGTGGTGTCCTCAACATTGTCAAGGCCGTAGTGGCGGTAGATCTCGTTCTGCTGCTCCGGGGTCAGAGCCTGGTCGGCATCGAAGTCCGGTGCGTCCTTCACGCGATCCTTGGCGAAAGCCAGGTTCAGGTTCTCGCCGTCGAACTTGTGGCCGCGCATCGGAACCAGGCTGGAGTTCATTCCGAACAGGCCGTGGTTAACCTCTACGAAGGTGGGCTGGCCGGACTTGTCGTCAACGAAGATTTCCTTGACGCTGCCCAGCTTGTCGCCAGCGTTGTCGTATGCGGTTGCCTTGAAAAGATCCTTGATGTCGTTGCTCATTTTGCTAATAAAACCTTTCACCTTGTCGGTACGCAATACGGGGGTTTTGTCTTGCTTGGTGAGTACCAACAGTGGGGAATTACATAGTGGTGTAACAACAGCAGTGGTGTCGCTGATTGTTTTCGTCTTTCCCGTACACAGAAGACAGTACGCATGGTTTTATTGACGCTTCAAGCAAAATGCTCTGCAATAGGCCTGAGGCGAGCATTTCCTCAGCATATCCCCAGTTCATTGCGCACATCACGATTAGGTCAAGTTTCTTAACATTGCGTCCCGTGTGTCTGTTTCACAACGCGGGGTGTCGATTAAAGAAAAATCTCGGGCTTCCCTTTCCAGTCCAAGGGGAGCCCGAGAGCATGACGGGAGAAAATGGTTTAGCCGGTTTTATGCCCAGCTATTAGCTGCGTTGGTGTTGATTTCGCTCATGCGATCATTTGCCTGGCGGACGGTGCGGGAGATCTGCCCCAGCACTTCGTTGATCTCCTGTGCGGAGTCGTCCCACTTCTTTTGTGCGGCCTGGTAGCTGTCGGAGGCCGCGCCCTCCCACTCGCTAACCATCGGCTGCAGATCGCGCTTAAGGTCTCCCAGCAGACCGTTGATGGTGCCATTGCCACGGTTGATGTCATCCGCAGCATTGGCGATCTGCGCAAAGTTGTACTGAATCATTCCTGTCCCCTTCTGTAATGAATTCTGTAATGAATCTCTTGTACGCCCAAGCCGACCCGGGTTAAGCGTTGAAAGCTGCTGCGTTGTCCACGTCGGTGGTATCAAAGTCACCGGCGTTGGCGCGGATGTTGTCCGCGATGCTCTGCAGTGCCTCGTTGAGCTTCCGTGCGTTCTCGTCCCAACGCTCCATCAGCGAGTGGAAGGAGGTCTGTGCCTGCCCCTTCCAGCTACCGGAAACGTCATCCACCACGCCACGCAGGCGGCTGAGCTCGCCCTGCACCTCGTCCTTCACGCGGTCGACGTTGTTCGCCGCCTGGTTCATCGTGCTGACATCTGTTTTAAAGCTCATGCCTTAAAATCCCCCTGTTGAAAATTCTGCAAACTTTTCGATCATGCCGCCGGGTATCCCCTTGAAAACCCTGTTGAAGGCGCCATCGTAAGGGTTATACTCGCCGTCCTGCGAAAAGGTTCACGGTATTCCCCACATTTCCTGCTTTCCCCTATTTTTCCGGACGCGCCGTCTCCACAAACTCCTGGCATACCTTTTCCCGCTGCTCATTCCACTGCCTGTACTGGCAGCCCACCGAAATCTGGTGCCCGTCCACCAGCCGCACATGCCACAAGGTCGTCGAACTCGGATAGCTCTCCTCGTAACTCACCGGCTGGGTCGACACCACTGTCACCCCATCGTCGCTGCTGCTCACGTCGTTCAGCGCGCCGAGCATCGCCGCATCCATCTCCTCTTGTGTTTTCAGCGGCGTCTCCTTGGCCGCCACCAGCACACGCATCCCTTCGTCGTCGCCGACGTATTCCTCCCGCGCTCGGGTTGCACTGCCTAAGCGCCACCCGTCAACGTTCACGCTGATCGGTATGTCCGCACGCCGTGAACTCTGATCGGCCGTGGTCACGCCCCGTCTGTGCGGCTCAGGGAAGGGTTCGGTCGCCTCCTCGCCTGTCCCTTCTAGGCCCGATTCGTCTGCGATAGGTTCCTCTGGCTCCACGCTCAGGCTCCCTGTGGAGCTCACAGCGCTTTCCGTGCCTTCCGAGCCTTCCGAGCCAGCCGTGTTCTCTGCTGCCTGCGAGTCGAACACCGTGAACGTCGCCACCAGCCCACCGATGATAAACAGCGCCAAGGCGGCCAGCGCCGCGGGTAGCCTGCGGTTGTCTTGTCTTTCTTCCTTTTTTATTGACGCCCCCTCCACCTCCTGCCACTCCTCCGCTTCCTCTACGGGTTCTGCTACTGCAGTGTCCACGTTTCGATGGTGAATCGGTTCGGCAAGGTTAAGGTGTTCCAGCTCCTGTTGTGCCAGCGCGAGCTCGCTGGCAATTCGCAGCACCATGTCGTTATCCACCAGTCGCGCACGCACGCCCATGATCCGCAGATAGTGCACAACCTGCACCGCAAAGGAGCCGGTGACCAGGACGTCTACCTCCCGCAAACCAATACCCCAGGGGAACAGCTCACGCGGCTCCGGCGGGTTCACTGCCGCAGCCTCCGGGTGTTCCTGTCTTTGTTCCAGCACCTCGCTGACCATCTCAAAGAGTTCAGAGAGCCTGCCAAGGCTCAGCCCGGAACGCTGGAACTCCACGTCGTCCACTGCGTCCGCTCTACCCGCGGCACCCACGGCGCTCGCAGTGCCCGTGGCACCCGCTGCGCTATCGGCCCCCTCGTACTGCAAGTATCCCGGACGTTGCATCTCTGCATCGCCGGTCACCACGAACCCCGTGGCCAGATCCGTCACCGTCATACCACTGACCAGCACGCCCGATTCCTGCAGCGCCAGCGCCTCGGCCAGCAGTCCCCGAGCTTCCCCAATCTTCTGATCTGCCCTCATTTTCCCCACCCCACTCTTTACTCTCAATCGTTCCTAATTACTCTCAATCGTTCTCAGTTCTGTTCCGCCACCTCGGCCACGTGCACCGTCCAGGTTTCTTTGTGCACATAGGCGGCGCGCCCCTGTGGGCGTCGTACTAAACGAACCCCCGCGATCGGCCCGTCCTCGCGTGGCGCAGAAAACAGCAACCACGCGCTCTGGTCGCGCATAGCCTGTGTCAGCGGCTGGTAGGCCGCGCGGGCGAACTGCCCCGAGCGGCGGCCAAGCACCAGGTGCAAGCCAATGTCGGCGGCGTACGGCAACAGGGGAAGAAGCTGGTCGAGCCCGGGATCGGCGTCCGCATCGTCGACCACCACGAATAGCTCCGGCCCGGACCACCAGGAGCGTTCCCGCAGCTGCTGCGGGGTCACGTCGCTGCCCGGAATGCGCGCCCGCAGCGTGGCAACCCACTCGGCCAAGTCCGCGCGGAAGTCCTCCGGCACGCGGTAGCCCGCAACCCCCAGCAACCCGCGGCGCGTGTCCGTGACCAGGAACTCCGGCGGCTCGCCGGTGTGGCTGCGAGTCTCTGCGACGGACTGCATGACGGCGCGCAGGGCAGTCGTCACTCCACTGCCTGCCTGCCCAATGGCCACCAGGTGCGGGAAAGTCCCCCGATCCCAACGGACCGGATCCAGGCGCGGGCCGCCGATAGCGAATGCCTGCGGGTCGCCCAGCTCCTCCCAACCGATGCGCCCCGGCAGCACCCGCATGGCCACCTCCGGCTCGCCGCGACGGGCACTTTCCATCCGCACGTGCTCGATGTCCTGCGCGGTGGAGTTTGCGAACTGCACGTGCTTGCCGCGGAACGACACACCCCGGCCGGGCACGTCTGGAAGGGATTTCTGCGCTTCGCGGAAATGCGCGTCTAGCGGGGTCATCCGTAGTTCGATCTGGCCGGTCAGCACGTCCCGCAACGAGGGTCGGAAGTTCCACCGCAGTGCTGTGACCACCACGTGCAGACCACGCTCCAGGCCGGTGGTGGCCAGGCGGATCAGACGCTGTTCCTCCTCGCCCGCCCCACCGCTGGCTGTCCCTACCTGGTCCAGCCCATCAATGATCAGCAGGCGTTGGCCTTCCGTCTGCTCCATCTCGTCGAACAGGCGCGCCAGCCCATCGGGCCCCACCACCGCCGCCACCTGTGGCAAACGCGCGAGATCCCTCAGTCCACCGCCCGGGTCGAAGATGTACACGGGCCAGCCCGGCGAGCTCAATACCCACCCCAACACCAGGCTGCGCACCGCCGTGGTCTTGCCCGTGCGCGGCTGGCCGACGATCGCCCAATGCTTGCGGCGCAGGTCCACATCCATCGGCACCTGCAGCCCCTCGAAGGGAAGATCCTCCAGGCCAATGCGGGCCACGCCCGGCGCGCGGGGCTCCATAACCTCGCTGGCGGGCAGATCTTCCGGCAGCGGCGGCAGCCATACCGGATTCTGGTTCGGCCCCTCTAGCCGGTCGATCACCATCTGCATGGTGGTGGTCTCCGCCTCCACGGTGGAGCCCAGCACCCGCACCAGCCGCTGGTCGCGAGGCAATTCCGGGCCGGAGACATAGGCCGAGTGGAAGCGTACTTTGTCCCCGGCGGAAAGGATCGCGGCACCTGGGGTGGCGGGCAGCTCGTAGGCCTCGGTGGTGCCGATCAGCGCGCGGGATTCGGAGGCAGAGAATGTGCGCAGGGCGATGCGGTAGCTCAGGTGGGATTCCAGGCCGCGTAGGCGCCCTTCCTCCAGTCGCTGGGTGGCCAGCAGCAGGTGCATTCGCAAGCTGCGACCCAGCCGACCGATCGCTGCGAACACCTCGGCGAACTCGGGCCGGGCGTGCAACAGCTCGGAGAACTCGTCCACCACGATAAACAGTGCTGGCATCTGCCCTGGGCAGACGCGGTTGTATTCGGCCGCCGTGGTCAGTCCTGCGGCGCGGAGCTTTTCTTGACGCCGATGCATCTCCCCCAGCAAACTATCCTGCATTCGGTCGACCAGCCCCGCCTCCTCAGCCAGATTGGTAATCAGCGCGGACGTGTGGGGCAACCGATCCATCCCCAGGAAGCTGGCGCCGCCCTTGAAGTCC
>NZ_CALLDG010000107.1 GCF_937999985.1 uncultured Corynebacterium sp. | reverse complement strand
TCGAAACGTGGCGTCACCAGGGTCAATTGCAGCTACATCGACACCGACCAGTCGCACGAGGCCCTGCGCCGCGCCGCCGACCTGGCGCACCGTTGGAATGTTCCGCTGCGGCTGGTGGCGTTTAGCCCGCGCGGGGCGACGATGTACCCGACGGAGACGGAGTTCATCGATAACTCGGACATGATGGTCGAGTGGCGTGAGCAGGCGCTGGCGCTGCTGGACCGTGGCCGGGACCGTGCCCTGAACAGGCACAGCGACCTGACCGTGCAGATGGAGGTTGGCAGCGGCTACGGCTGGTCCGGCGCGATTAACGCCCTGAAGTGGAAGAAGGGCGATCTGCTGGTGATGGGTTCCAGCACGCTGGGTGGTTTCCACCGCGTGTTCATCGGCCCATCGACGAACCAGATTCTGCGACACAGCCCGGTGCCGGTC
The DNA here is from genome assembly GCF_937999985.1 of uncultured Corynebacterium sp. GTDB lineage: Bacteria > Actinomycetota > Actinomycetes > Mycobacteriales > Mycobacteriaceae > Corynebacterium. The sequence continues at coordinate 5,440 of NZ_CALLDG010000107.1, read as the reverse complement.
CTGCTAAGCACTGTCTAGCGCTCGGCGGCGGTGGCGCGGCGACCCGGCAGCGGTGGCGCGGCGACCCGGCAGCGATGGCGCGGCGACCGGGCAGCGGTGGCGCGGCGACCCGGCGCGCTACAGGCGCCCGGCCGTGTGCTGCGCTTCGGCGGTCTAACCCCGCCGTCTAGCCTGCATTTTCGCAGTTCGCGCACCATCCGCCGTGCTGCATGCGCCTGGCCGCGCGAATCCGCGCAGGTTCTTATTAAGCACCGAGGGGTGTAGATTTGAGGTCATTATGAGCAATGATGGTTTGAACAACGGCCCCTCACCTGCTGATAACCCGGACTCTTCCTCCCAGCCCGAGGGCTCGTCGCCCGCAGGCTCCCAGCCAGGCGCCTCCTCACCAGGCGCCTCCGCAGCCGACGGCTCCCATCTCGAAATGTCCGAGCTGGATCGCCCCAGCGCCCCCACCGAGCTGGACTACGAGGCCGACCCATTGCTCCGCCTCGAGCGCAACAATAAATCCACCCGCCAGGCGATTTGGTTCTTCGTTGGCGTGATCGTGGCCACCACCTTGTCTGCGATCCTAATTTGGATTTCCTCCAAGGTCGTCGGCGGCCCCTACTGCGATGCAGACTCCTCCGCACAGCTGTGCAGCCGAACCTTCCAACTGCTGTTCGCCATAGTTCCCACTTCCGTGGCTTTCTTTGGGCTGTTCGGCTCGGCTTTTATCACCTACTACAAATGGAAGAACCACCAGCGCTGGCGCCCATGGGTAGCAGTGATCTGGTTCATCATGCCGTTCTGCATGGCTTGGATTACGTCGGTCGGCGCGTATTTGCTTCTCGACCACAACCTCTAGTCCCTCTAGTCCTCCAACCCCACGCCTCACTTCCACGAGCCCCGCGCCTCTTACACCAACTTCGCGCCACTTCCCCCAGCCCGCCTGCTAGATCCACTGGCACCGCACCTCACTTCCCCCAGCCCCGCCTGGTCCCGCGGGCAGTGTCCCAAATCTTCCACTTTCGACGAGTAGCAACTCCGAAGCAAGATTTTGCACCCTCTCTGACCTGCAGAAATAGATACTTATAAAAACAGAGTGGAAGATTTGGGACATTCGCACCTCGAGCGGGCCTCCAACCCGCCATCGGCGCCTCGAAAAAGCCCAATCCGCGCCTTTCGGAAGCGTCACTGTGACGTTTCGGATGCATGAATTCGCACCTTAGTTCGATTCAGCACCTTAGAATCCGCAGCTTCCGTCCGTGACTGTAATGAAGGCACACGCACCCCCACCGTGCCGCCGGGAAAAGTAGACCTGCGGCCCGGCAGCACTAGTACAGCGCCACCGCAGGGTAGGGGGTCGGGGCGCCGGAAGAAGGGGAGCCCCAGCCCGCCTCGTAGCGCACCCTGTGCAGGCGCACCCGCACGCCAGCGCGATCACAGCGGGCGACACCCGCGCCAGCGAGCACCCCCAGCCCGGCCACGCCAGCGCACCCCCAGCGCGGTCACGCACCCAGAACCCGCGCCAGCGCGCCCACCCCCGCGGCACCCGCGCCCAAGCACGGGCGCCCGGCCCGGCCGCTACTTCGCGACGATATTCACCATCTTGCCCGGCACCACGATGATCTTCGCCACCGTCTTACCCTCGATGTGCGAAGCAACATTCGGCTCCTCCAGCGCGGCAGCCTCAATGTCCTCCCGCGAAGCATCCGCCGCCACGTTAATGCGGCCGCGCAGCTTGCCCATCACCTGCACGGGCAGCTCGATAGTGTCATCCACCAGCCACTTTTCATCCCACTCGGGGAAGGACTCATAAGTAATGCCCTCGGAGTGGCCCAGGATCTCCCACATCTCCTCGGCGATGTGCGGCGCCACCGGCGACAGCATCTGCACCAGCGGTTCCACGGCCGCCCGCGGAGCCGCCCCAGCGGAGTAGGTCTTCGTCAGGTAGTTCACGTACTCAATCAGCTTCGCCACAGCCGTGTTGTCACGCAGCTCCGCATAGTTTTCGTGAACCCCCGCGATGGTCCTGTGCAGGGCCTTTAGGTCGTCATCCGTGAGGGCGTCATCGCTCACAGAACCCTTACCCGTGTTCTCGTCGACGGCGAGGCGCCACGCGCGCTGCAGGAATCGCTGCGCGCCGACCACATCCTTCGTCGCCCACGGCCTCGACGTGTCGAGCGGCCCCATCGCCATCTCGTACACGCGCAGGGTGTCCGCACCGTAGTCGTCGCAGATCTCGTCGGGCGAGACCGCGTTCTTGAGGGACTTACCCATCTTGCCGTATTCCTGGAATACTTCTTCTTCCTTTGTGACGCCCTCAGCATCATCCGCCTTACGAACCCAGAAGAACTTACCGTCGCGCTCGGTGACCTCCTCCGCGGGGACGTACACGCCGCGGGAGTCCGTGTAGGCGTAGGCCTGGATGTAGCCCTGGTTGTAGAGGCGGTAGTAGGGCTCGAAGCTGGAGACGACTCCCAGGTCGAACAGCACCTTGTGCCAGAAGCGGGCGTACAGCAGGTGCAGCACGGCGTGCTCCACGCCGCCGACGTACAGGTCCACGCCGCCGGAGGGGCGGCCTTCACGCGGGCCGACCCAGTAGCGTTCGTTTTCGATGTCTACCAGGGCGTTGTCGTTGTTCGGGTCGATGTAGCGCAGCTGGTACCAGGAGGAACCTGCCCACTGCGGCATGACGTTGGTGTCGCGGTAGTAGGTCTTTTCTCCGTCGCCGAGGTCCAGGGTGACTTCGACCCACTCCTTAGCCTTGGCTAGCGGGGGCTGGGGGGCGGAGTCCTTGTCGTCCGGGTCGAAGCTGACGGGCTTGTAGTCTTCCACTTCTGGCAGCTCGACGGGGAGCATGCTCTCCGGCAGGCCATGGGCCGTGCCGTTTTCGTCGTAGACGATGGGGAAGGGCTCGCCCCAGTAACGCTGGCGAGCGAACAGCCAGTCGCGGAGCTTGTACTGGATCTTGCCGCTACCTACTCCCTTGGATTCCAGCCATTCGATGGTCTTGTCGATGGCCTCCGCCTTGCCCAGGCCGTTGAGCTCCAGGCCGTCGGAGTTGTTGGAGTTGATGTGCGGGCCGTCCTCGGTGAAAGCCTCGGTAAGCTGGGTGCCAGCCTCGCCAGCCTCAGCGCCCTTGCCCGCGCCAGCCTCGCCAGCCTCGTCGCTGGCGCCAGCGCCCTCCGGCGCCAGCACCGGCACGATCGGCAGCCCGAACTCAGTGGCAAACTCGAAGTCGCGGGTATCGTGCGCCGGCACAGCCATGATCGCGCCGGTGCCGTAACCCGTCAGCACGTAGTCCGCGATGAAGACCGGCACTTGCGCGCCGTTCACCGGGTTAGTGGCGTAAACGCCCAGGAAGACGCCCGTTTTCTCCTTGTTCTCCTGGCGCTCCAGGTCCGACTTAGCGGCAATTGCCGCCCGGTAAGCCTCCACTGCGGCGGCCGGGTTTGCCTGGCCGTAGGTCCACCGTGGGTCGACATCCGTGTAGGCGTCACTACCCGCAGAAGAACCACCGGACTGCGCAACGAGCGTATCCACCAGCTCGTGCTCCGGGGCCAGCACCATGTACGTCGCACCGAACAGCGTGTCCGGGCGCGTGGTGAACACGTCAATGTCGTGGCCCAGGCAGTCGAACGTGACCTCCGCGCCGCGGGAGCGGCCGATCCAGTTGCGCTGCATGGACTTCACCTTCTCCGGCCAGTCCAGGTACTCCAGGTCGTCGATCAGGCGGTCGGAGTACGCGGTGATGCGCATCATCCACTGCTGCAGGTTCTTGCGGAAGACGGGGAAGTTGCCGCGCTCGGAGCGGCCTTCCGCCGTGACTTCCTCGTTCGCCAGCACAGTGCCCAGGCCTGGGCACCAGTTCACCGTTGAGTTCGAGCGGTAGACCAAGCGGTAGCTATCCAGGATCTCCTGCTTCTCGGCAGCGCTGAGGTCCGCCCAGTCGGGGCGCTCGGCAGCGAGCTTCTCCTCCAGCTCCTTAATCGGGCGAGCTTTGCCCAGGGTGCCGTTGGCGTTCTTAGCCTCCGGGTCGAACCAGGAGTTGTAAATCTGCAGGAAAATCCACTGCGTCCAGCGGTAGTAATCCGTATCCGTGGTGGCGAAGCTGCGGCGCTTGTCGTGGCCCAGGCCCAGGCGGCCCAGCTGGCGCTCCATGTTGGCAATGTTGGCCATAGTAGTGGTGCGCGGGTGGGTGCCGGTCTGCACGGCATACTGCTCGGCGGGCAGGCCGAACGCATCATAACCCAACGTATGCAGCACATTCGCGCCCTTCATGCGGTGGAAGCGCGCAAACACATCCGTACCGATGTAGCCCAGCGGGTGGCCAACGTGCAGGCCCACACCGGAGGGGTAGGGAAACATATCCTGGATAAACTTGCGGTCTTCTGGCAGCTCCACGCCCGGCTCCGCCAGGTCGCCCGTCGGGTTCGGGGCGTTAAACGTGCCGTTGTCGGCCCAGTGCTTCTGCCACTTGGCCTCGATCTTGGCCGCAAGCTCAGGGGTGTAGCGGTAGGAATTGTCTTCAGTGCTGCCGTTAGTCATGTTTTAACAGTCTAGTAGGTAGCCCGGACAGGGCAGGTTATTGCGTTTGGCTTGTTGGCCACCTGCGGTAATAGACTATTTCGCATGATCGTATTGACCGTTGTGTTGGTAGTCGTGGGCCTGGCCTTTTTCATCGCGGGCTTGCTGGGGGCTGTGGGGAAACTGCCGGGCAATCCGGTCGTTGGCCTGCGAGTTCCGGAGGTTCGCAAGTCTGAGGAACTCTGGAACACCGCGCACCGCATCGTCGGCCCAGCTTGGATGGGAGCTGGCGCTGCGTTCCTGGGCGCCGCGCTCATCACCCTGAAAGTCAGTGGCTGGATGTGGCTGATCTTTGCGTTGCTGCTGGTTGGAGCTGTTTTCTTGATCGGTCTGGGTTCTGCGTTGGGCGCCCACACCGTCGCGCGCCTGGACGCCCGTGCCGCCCAGCTCGAGGCCGCCAATTCTTCTTGTTGCTCTAGCGGTGACGCCACCTCGGACTCCTGCTGCGGCGATTCCAGCGAGGCCGCCGGCGCTTCCGACTCCGCTGGCGCTTGCTGTTCCGGCGCCGGCGCCGACGGCGCTGGGGCCGCTGCCTGCGCTGGCGCTGGCGCAGATCAGGGTGCTGGCATTAGCGCTGGTCAGGCTGCTGGCTCCGGCGCCAAGGCTGGCGCCGTGAGCGCGGAAGCGTGTGCAAGCGGCCAGGCGTGCGGCAGCTGCTCGCTGAATGGCTCCTGCGAGGGCGGCGGCGTGGACTGGGAGGCCGCCCAGCGGGCCGCCTCAGCGCAGGACTCTGCCCAGAACCCAGCGTAGAATCCAGCGCAAACCCCACACAGGCCTAGCCCCGGTCCTTGGGCTTTTGATCCTTGAGCCTTTGGTCTCTGGCCCCCAATTCCTTAAGCCCCCGACGCCCGTCGGGGGCTTATTTCCTGCC
>NZ_CALLDG010000106.1 GCF_937999985.1 uncultured Corynebacterium sp. | reverse complement strand
GCCAGGTGCTGTATGTGTCGCGGGTTTTCGACGGTTCGGGTAGGTCGTAGGTTCTGCGGGTGGTCATGGGGCATCTCCTCCTTAGCTGCGGCGGGAGCCGTCAGCGTTGAGCCAGATGGCCTGTAGGCCAGAGTTACGGTCGATCGGCATGAACGCCTGCCACGGCTTGCCGGTCTTCTGGGATACGCCGGACTTGAAGACGTAGCCCTCCGGGGGTTCCTGGCCGTTGGCCGGGCGGGTGGCTGCTGCTGGCTGGCCGTTGCTGGCCTTGCGTCCTCCTGCGCTGAAGAAAGCGCCGACCTTCTTGGTCTGCTCCAGCAGCTGCTTGGTGCCCTCGTCGTTGAGGGTGTCGAGCGCGCCCTGCGGGGTGTCGGCGTGCACGACCACCCACGGGGCATCGTAGCCGGAGCCGCCCTTCAGGGTTACGACGATCTTGGGCTGGTTTTCGGTGGTTGCCACGGTGGTCTCCTTCTTGTCGGTGGCGGTGTTCTTGTCAGTGTCGGAAGAGTTGTTTGGGGCTTCTTCCAGGCCCGCGAACGGATCATTCATTGGTGAACTTCATCTCCAGTGGGTTGAGGGTGTAGACGATCAGCAGCACGGTTAGCAGCACTGGCGCTACGCGCACGTCTCGTCCGGTCAGGTCTTCCAGCATTGGTACGACGCCGTACTTGGTTGCTAGGAAGGTGATGATCAGCGATACGATCGCTGCGATGATGATTAGGGCTAGTAGTCCTCCTCCTTGCTTGCGGTGCTTAGGGGTCGTGTTCCGAGCCCCTCCGCGCGGTCGAGATCCCGCTGGGATCGCTTGCGGTTCATGGTGGTGGTGAGTTTTTCCAAGCATCGTGACTTCCTTACTCTGTCTACTCGGTCGCGGGATTCTGCTCCCGCGTAGAAATACTTCTTGACGTTCTCGAACTGGTTCGGGTACTCCGCCTCCAGCTCCTCCATGCCGAGCTGCAAATCCATGCGCTCAGCCTCAGTAACCCCCAAACAATCGGCAACGCGCGCCAGGATGTCTGCCACGTCGCGGGTGCTGTAGTGGAAGTTGCCGGTGAAATGGTCGTACGAATCCCGCTCCTGCGAGCAGATCGAGTCTGCCTTCTTCCGCAGAGCGGAACGGATCTCCCCGTCGGAAGAACGATCCATGTACTCGGACACGCTGGGGCTGGTCATAATGAACAGCCACAGATCCTGCTCAACGTCCTCAGCATCGACCAGGCCGTTCCACCTGTACGCTGCCTGCCGAGCGACGCTCTTGACGGTGGCCGAGTGCTTCTCGTGAAAACTGTTTCCGATCACACCGCATACACCTTCTCGTGCACGCTCATCTTCCGCGCCGACACCGGCAGGAACTTGGGGACAACATGCTTGCCGTCGATTGTCAACCAACCAACACCCTGCTGCCAGTTCCCTGTAGCGCCCTTTAGGTAAGTTACCTTCTTCGGGTCCATGATATGACCCACCTCCATTCCTGTTGTTACGTCCGCGACTCCTTCTCTGCCACGGGTTAGGTTACAAATACCAGCGCGGTGCGTGTGACCCATCACAACGTTCACACCCAACCGCTCAGCCGCCTTCAGAGCGGTCATGCCAGCGTTAGGGTTCAGGCGGATACCGCCCAGGTGCCCGTGGGTGGTGATCCACCCCGGGGCTACCGTGTGGAAGTCCGGTAGCCGTTCAATCTCGAACTCGTCGAACCGAAGCAGCTTCTCAAAGTTGAAGTAGTCCGTGTCAGCCAACGCTGGTGCATACTTCTCCATGTAAGCGCGGGGTCGAAGGTCGTGGTTACCCTCGTGCACCCCGATCGGTCCGTCGAACACCTCGCGCAACGGCTCGATGATCTTCTTCACCGCGTTCTTAGAAGCTTCATAAACGCTACCCTCGAACTCGGATTTAGTGCCCTTCGTCCACCTGGACGGCTGAGGGTAGTCCATCAGATCTCCGATGTGTACGATCCGGTCGGGCTTCTCGGACGCGATGATCCGCAGGATCGTCTTCCACACCCGCATGTCCGTATCAGGAAAGTGCGTGTCAGGGATGATCAGCACATTCTCGACTGTCACAGCGGCACCCCCTGGATTTCCTTATCCTCGCGGTTCTCCAGCAGGATCGCGTGGTTCAGGTACCACTGCGCCTTGCCCAGATCCTCCAGGGTGTCACCCTTCTTGCCAGCCCGGGCGATGTACTTGAACACGTTCCCGAGCGCGTAGTTGTCGTGGAAGAACGCGTCGATCACGTCGATGGCTTCCAGCCCACTGCTGGTCTGGTAGTGGGCCGGGTTGTGGATCGCTTTGTGGTTGGTCACTCAGCCTCCTCCTTCTTCAGTTTCTGTCGAATATCCCTGGTTGCGTAGACCGGGGCTTTACCCCAAGCCCCTGCGACTGGTACGTCTTGCAGGAACTGGACCTCCCTACCCTTCAGGGTGGGGAAGTACTTACTCGCTTGGGTTGCTGTTAGCAGGATCGGTGTCTGCTGCCTAGCGATGCTTCCTCACCGCCTCTCGGATCAGGTCTGGCTTGTAGCCGGACCACTCCATCCCGGTAAGCTTCGTGCCCACCACCGGGGCTTGCATAAACCCTTGCTCCTTCACGAACTGTAGAGCCGCCGGGTCACGATCCAGGTCTTCGATCTCGATCTCCGCGCCCAGCTTGGCGAACAGCTTCTTCGTCGCCTCGCACGCGGGGCAGTTCCGCTTCGTGAACACTGTTGCTACTGGTGTGCCGTTGTAGTCCATAGTTTCTCCAATCTCTCCACCCCGTACTTCGTGTACAAGGAATTGATGTCTTCGCCGGGTGGGCATTCCACAACCCGGGCGTTCGATAGTTGCTTAGCCAGGTGCTTTCCGAGCTTTTCTCCGGCTTCGTCTCCGTCGGTTACGACGTGCACGGTGCGGTAGCCGCGGAACAGCTCTGTCCAGTGGTCTTGCCACAGCGTGGCTCCCGGGACACCCACGGTGGGCATCCCCGCCAGCGTGGCTGTGAGGGCATCGAGCTCTCCTTCCGCAATGCAAACCTCTGTTGAGGGTGCGTTGAGCGCCTGGGTGTTGTACAGGCGTGGCCTGTCGCCGGCCATGCTCGCGTACTTGGGTTTTGACCCGTCGATCGCGCGGAACCTCAGGCTCACGCACGTCCACCCGTACCTCGGGTGCCACCGCAGGTAGGGGATCACCAGTTTGCCCCGGTGCTTCTCGTGCTCGGGCAGCGGGTCGTTGACATACCCTAGTCGGTATTTGTCAACCCCATCAAACCCGGTTAAACCTCTTGAGCTTAGGTACTCCTCGGCTTCGCTTCCGGGCAGCGCTTCGTGGTACTTCGATACCGCTGTTTTCAGCGATTCCCTCTGCGATTCTGACAGCCGCGTCACGGCTCACCTCCTCTTCTCTCATAATGATTTTCAGGTAGTCTCCCTTGTACCCGCACCCGTGGCATTTGAAAGCTTCTTTCTCAAAGCTGATGCTCGCGCTGGGGAACTCGTCGCTGTGCACGGGGCAGGTGCAGCGTACCCAACCCGCGAACTCGTCCCGCTCGGGCGGATCCCACTCGGGGTAGTACCTCGCTAGGACTTCACTGATCACCCGGCTGGGCCTCCTTGAGCTCTATTGCCTCGATGTCCTGGAACCGCACGGCGGGGCCTCCGAGCACCAGGTAGGTCGGGTCATCCGGGCTGTAGTCCCCGAAGACTAGCTCTAAGGCTCCGTAGTAGGTGTCGAGCGCGGTGCGCGTACCTTTGATTTTATCGGCGTAGTAGCGGTTCGCGGTCCACACTCTCACCTCGTACACGAGGTCGTCATCGGCTTCCTGCTTCTCGATCCGGTCAAGCATGGTCTGTAGGATCATGCCCTCAAGCCTCCTTTCTAGTAGTCGGTACCATCGTCGATCCAGACGTCCGATTCAATATCCGCGTACCCGAGATACTCCAACTCATCCGGGGTGAAGTCCCGGAGGAGGCTGTTCATGCGCTCGAACACCGCTTCCTCGTCCTTGAACATGCCTGAGACCTGTAGGGTTAGTGCCCAGCTCCCGGCGAACGGTCGTAGCTTAGGGTCTGTGTACCTGTCGATCTGTTTGAACAGCGGATCAGTCATCGAGCGCCTCCCCGTTACCTGCGGCGTGAGCCGCCATGAACGTCCCGACCATGGCTTGGATACACCGCTCAGCCTCTGCGAGGGTTACGGTCTCCGGGAACTCCACACTGGCAGCCCGACCGTCGATGAATAGATCAACCTCGAACCCGGGGCGGGTGATCTTGGTGCGAACACCGTACACCGCCTCGAACGTTGCAGTTTCTACCCTTCCGTAGATGAATTCTTCATCCTCTCTCGGGCGGTCAAGCCTGTGGGATTCTTCCGCCCCCGCTACTGCGAGCAGTAGCTTCTCTAGATCTTTAATCGTCATCTGGAACCTTTCGTTTTCCGATAGCCCCGAAAGCCGGGGGATTGTTGATGTACTGGATTGCGCGGGCGAAAGCTTCAGTATCGTCCCGCAGGTGCCCAAGCACCTTGTAGTTGCACGTCTTGCACAGCAAGCCTCTTACGAACCCGGTGTCGTGGTCGTGATCCACCGCCAGCTTCCGGCGCTGGCCGGTGGCTCTCTGGCAGATGAAACACACGCCTCCCTGGTGCTCGTACAGGCGCTGGTACTCGCTGGCTGTGATGCCGTAGGTGCGTTGTACGTGCTCAGCGTGGCGCGAAGCCTTTAGTTGTTTCCGCCTCTCCCGGTGGTGGGTGGCGCACCTACCCCCGGAGTTGGGGACTATCCGCCGGTAGGTTGTGATGCCTTGGCTTGTGCAGTCCTTGCATCGTTTTCGTTTGCTTGTCACTGGTTAATCAACCCTTCTGTTCCTATGCCCAGGGATCCTCCGGTAAGCCTTCGTTGTCCTTGATGGACATGCGGTACCCGTCGAACGTCAACCCGACGTACGATTGACCTGAAGGGTCTGCTCTCTGTCCACGGTTTTTCACTGTGGATACTCTGAGCTCGTCCATGCCTCCGTAATCGTCGGGGTGCTTGTGCAGCGTGAGTATCAGCTCGGGTACACGCCCGATCTGGCCTTTCACACCGGACAGTGGGATGGGTTGGTTGGCGTCGTTGTAAGGGCCGGTGACGTGGTGCAGCACTATAACGCAAGCCTCTGTTTCTCGGGCTGCGTCGTGCAGCCACGCCATGAGAGCATCAAGGCTTTGAGCCTGGTCGGCCTCGCCCACCTCCAGGTTCACGTCCATCGCGTTGTCCACCACGATGAGTTCGGGGTAGTCGCCGTACAGTTCTTCGTATGCGGCTAACTCTTTCTCGATGTGGGACAGGGTAGGGGAGGGGTCGTAGCTGAACCGGATCGGCGCATGGCCTACGATGTCCCCTACCCGTGCTCCTCCTGCGAGGGCTAGGTCGCCGGCGTCTTGCATGTTCATACCTCCCAGGATCGCGAGCGATCGTGAGAGTTGTACGAAGGCGTCTGAGTCTGCGCTGAAGTACAGGCAGCTCACGCCTGACCGTAGGGCGTAGTTCAGTACGAAGGCGGATTTTCCTGTTCCAGGTCCTGCTGCGACTAGCGCAAGCTGGCCTCTGAGGAACCTGGTTCCATGCCTTTCAAGGGATTCCCACACGGTGGGTAGTGGTTCGCCGGCGGAGCCGCGAACGTCCGCTGATTGTGCAAGCGTTAGCATTCTGCCTCCTCTCTTTCTTCTTTCAGGTATTGTTCTACGGCCAGCATTGCTTCATCCATGCTGGGGGCTCTGACGTGGAATTCTCTCCCGTCGATCCCTGCTACTGTGATGATGAACTCATGCAACCGCAAACTCGCACGATGTCTTTACCGCGCACATTGCGCAGTTGTTTCTGCTGGGTTTGGGTGGGAAGTTTTCGGCCTGGATGTTTTCTTCCAGGGTTTTGAAAGCTTCGTGTGTGGTTTCTCGGTCTACCGCGGTGATGGGGATGGGCTTGGTTGGCTTGCCGGTTTTACCCATAAAATAGTCACCGTGTTCGATTACTACACCGTGCATAATATTCATGGCTTCTGCATAAACCGCCAGCTGGAACGTGTCACCGGGCTTGGATCCGGTCTTAATGTCACGAACCCTCAAACCACCTGGGGTTTCGATCACCTGGTCGATAAAACCTTTAACAGCAACCCCACCGAGCTCGACGTTGAATTCCAGCTCGATAGCGGGATCCCCGTCGGGCGTTACCCAAATCTTCTCTTCGGGGTGCGCTTCGCAGTACGCCACCAGGCTCCTCAGCTGGGCTTCACCGACGCCAAACCTCCGTTCAACATCGACCTCGCCACTGTAAGGGCCTGACCCGAACCAGTAAGCGAAGTTCGGCGTCTCTTCCGCTTGCTCCTCGATGGATCGGGCGTACTCCTCTCGGTAGATCTCCACCAAATCCTCAATGCCGGGCTCCCGGTTCTCCTGCTCCCAAACCTCCATAGCCTTGTGAACTCCCAAGCCTTGGGATAGCCAGCTCGCCGGTCGTTGCCACACCTTGTCGAGCCTCTCCAGCTTGTAGCGGTAGGGGCAGCGCTCGTACAGCCCGCGCTGCGATACACTCCTATGCTTCGGCACGCGCGTACACCTCCACGTTGAACTGTTCAAAGCTTTCCAGGTAGATGGCGAACCACCCCTCCTTCAGAATCTCCGATGTTGCAACCATGTCTGTGGCGCGTGTCACCCTACTGGAGTCGTACCAGCAGTACAGGAACTCTCCACCGTTGATGAGGGTGGAGTAAAACTCTCCTTCGCGCGACTCGATTAGCTCTTCCATATCTCCTTGTTTCTAGGGCATCTCTTCCGGCAACCTCCAGATTTTCCTACCCACTGAGGTTATCCGGGTGCCCGGTCGTATCTTCACGATGAAGTCTTCATCGTCTTCCGTTCGGGGAACGTAGGCGAACCCCGGTGTGTTTGTCAGCCCCGGCATAGCCGGGTACGACGGGTCAAAATCAATGACCTGCCTAAACCTGGTCAGCTTAGTGAGGACCGCCCTAGCCTTGGCTAGGCTGGATCCGTTCAGCTTGTCGAACCCGGTGTAGTTGCCGTGGCCGATAAGCCTCATGCCTTGGTAAAGCGTGTTTTCGTAGTAGTCGGACGGAATATCCCACGGTAGATTTTCGGTGATGATGGGTACTACCGGGGTGTGTCCGCCCTGGATGGCAAGTTTGTTCACGTACTGTCGGGAGACTCCGTATTCTCGGGCGATTGCTGCCTGAGTCAAGCCTTCGTTCATTAGTTCGATTACAATCTCTGGCGATAACCCGCTCATGGGTTTTCCTTTCTCGTTAGGGGATAGTGATAAGCCAGGTGATGTTCTTCTCTTGTCAACAAACCTCAGCAAACACTAAGCTACCGCTTTACTTTTTGGTAAACGCAGGGGGTAGTGAGGGGGTGCCCTCTACAGCTAACCTCTACGTTACCAGGTGGCGGCCATATCTTAGTGTCAGCCCTGTTTAAACAGCGTGTTCAACAATCGCTCTGCGTTCTCAACCAAGTCTTCGCACTCCTCCTCCCAGACTTGCATAAGCAGGGGAGTAGCTACCGCGCTCAGAATGCCCGCCGTGTCCTCTCCAGGGTGGCTCTGGTACGTTAGCCGAGCGTAGAGCCTCGGGAACAGGCGCAAGCATACTTCCAGTTCCTCAGCTCGCTCCCCAAAACCTCCGTCCCGGAACGGGTAGCGCAACCCCACCAGGCGCGGGTCTGTGTACACCAGCTTTAGGTGCTCGACGATCTCCCGCACTTCCTCCGCCCCGATCCGCTCCGGCGGATCCAGCTGCGCGACGATACCTTCGATAAGGTCGAACGGGCTTGCCAGCTCATAGTCGTCGGCCAACTCCCGGACGCGGTAAGCGAAGTAGGGGAACAGTACAGTCTCTTCAGGTTTCATGCCTTTCATACCTCCTTGTGTTCACGCTGCGAAAGCGTACGGTTCTCCAAACGTTCCCGGGTCAGTGACGTTTGCGCACGCTGCGATAAAGTCCCACGCGAGCTCCAAGACTTCTCCCACCGTTTGTCCCCGCTGGTCTCCCAGGTAGAACTCGATCTCGATCATTTCGTCGCCCGAGAACGTGGCGTGGATACTGTCGTACGGATCCAGGTCTTTATCCACGCGCTCGCGAACCAGGTCTTCGAGCCTCACCAAGTCTTCGTTGGTTAGCTCGCGCCCCTCGCGCTCCTCGTGCCACCCGGTCTCTACCTGGAATAGGACAGCGCAGTCGCCGTGCTCGTCGATCTCGACCGCGACGTCGGCGTCGGTCTCGTTGCGCAGCCACACGTAGTCTTCGCTGGCTTCGATAGTGTTGTCTAGCTGGTTGTTCATGGTTTCATGCCTCCCGATTTATTCGATGATTAGGTCGTGGGCGATGCTGCCGTCCAGCAGCTTCAGCCCGGTTCGCCATTCGGCGATGGGGAACGTCTTGCCACCGGGGATCGTCATCGCAGTCCCCGTGCGTGCGTTGCTGTTCCAGGCGGTTACCCGCGCGCGGATCAGCGGGCTGTACAGGTCCATACCTTTGAACGCGACTTGCACGACCGTTCCCTTGTCAATCTGCTTATCTGATTTCAAAGTCCATCTCTCCGGTGTAGGGGTCTTCCCAGTAGTGGCTCTCAAGCCTTGGTAGGGTGTCCTCGATCCATCGTTCAATCTCCAATACCAAGTCTTCGTTCAGCCATTCCCGATCACGGAACGGTGACGCACACCCCAAGGCTTCAAGGGCGATGTCGTTGCCGAACAGATCAGCAGCTTCCCAAGCGTGCTCAACCTGATCCTGGTACAGATGGAGTGCTTCAACCAGCAGGAACGGGTTTTCCAGGGTTAGCTTCTCGATCTGCACTAGCCATTCTCCGATAACCTCGCGGGTCTTGTTTTGCTCTTCGGCCAAACCTCTCAAATCTTCGATGAACGGCTCACCGTGGCGGTCGTTGATGCAAGCCAAGGCTAGGTCTGCCTCGGCAGCGCCCCCGGCGATAGAGTGTAGGCGGGTGTGTGAAAGTGTCATCAGTCTCATGCCTCCTCTTCATAGGCGTACACGGCGTTGCCCAGCAGGTAGAACCAGCTGGAGAACTCTTCGTGCATTAGTAGGTCTTCGTTATCAATCAAGTCTTCGATAACCGTTAGCGGGTCTGCCTGGTCGTAGTCCTCGCCAAGCTCGTGACGGGCTAGGTCTTCCAGCTCTAGCCAATCGATTCTCAGCTCCACGTGTTAGGCGTAACCCTCGTGGGCTGCCAGCGATACCTTTACTGGGGCTGCGTCGCCGATCACGGTGGGGGCGATGAACTCCAGGAAACGGGGCATGTCCCGCGCTACTTCGGCCATCATGTCTTCCATACTCCGGTGCACCAGGGTGCCCCGGTACTCTTCGCCGTGCTTTTCGTAGTACCGTCCGATTTCCAGCTCTTCCAGCGTCCCGATCATGTCCTCCAGGAACGGTTGCAAGTCCCCGGTTAGTCGTCGTGCATCAATAATCATGTCTTACTTATCCTCTCGTGGTTGTGCGATGGTTGGTGTCTCTGGTCGTGGTTCGTGCTGAACTTTCGTGGCTTCATAGTCGGCCACCCCATCGCGGAATACTCCGTCGTCGTGCAACCAAACCTTTTTATCCGCGTAGTAGTCAACGATCTGTCCACACTCTGTGCAGTGCTCTGCTGTTACGCATTGAACGTCGTCGCTGGCCAGGTGTACCCACCCGCAATCAGTCCAGCGGATCGTTTCATCGCAGTTAGCGCATTCTAGAATCATGTCTTCCTATCAATGTCTCGGTCTGTTGTGCCGTCGTGGGCACTCTCGCAACTACCAAACCTTAGGCTTGGTGGCCACTGGAGCGACTACGGTTAGCTGGCCATCTCCGAACTTCTACGCACTAGCGCCTCTTCGATCTCGCGTGCCAAGCCTTCAGTTTCTGGGGAGCTCGGGTAAACCTCGAACACGTAACCCCCGTGCCACCCCTCTTCTTCCCTGATTACGCACACCGGCCCTGCCGTGTCGTACAGGTTCACAACGACCAGCCGGTCGCTGTTGATCCTCCAAGAGAAAGAATGGATAGTACCTCGGTACACCATTCCCGCTACGGCATTCAGTAGGTCGCCGTCGTGCATGTCGATCTCGTTCATAGGTTCAAACCTTTCATAGTAATAGTTGTGTGTGATTAGCCAGGCGGTGTACCCGGCCAGGGGGATTAGTATTAGCCCCGTTAAGAACCAATCAACCGGCATGGTTGCGGTTCCCAAGTCTTTGTCGAACGTCATGCCTTTAGATCGCCTCAACCAGGTCGCCCGGTTCGGGGCTGGACATGCCGTGATCGTCCACGTTCGACCAGATAAACCCGTGGCAAACGTGTTCGCAGTCCATGATCAGATCAAAGTTTTCAGGATCAAAACTTTCTTCGGGTAGGCAACCAACCA
>NZ_CALLDG010000105.1 GCF_937999985.1 uncultured Corynebacterium sp. | reverse complement strand
CTGCTGGTTGTGACTCCTTACTACTCTCGTCCCAGCCAAGAGGGCATCTACCAGCACTTTAAGACTGTTGCGGACGCGGTGGATATTCCAGTGTGCGTCTACGACATTCCCTCTCGTTCCGTCGTTCCGGTGGAGCCGGAGACCCTGCACCGACTGGCCGATCATCCACAGATCGCCGCCGTCAAGGATGCAAAGGGCGACCTGGCCGCCGGCATGGAGCTGATTGAGAACACCGACCTGGCTTGGTACTCGGGTGATGACCCGCTGAACCTGCCCTGGTTGGCCGCAGGTGCCACCGGCTTTATCTCTGTGATTGGCCACGTAGCAACGCGACAGCTCAAGCAGCTGAGGGATGCGTTCGACGCAGGCGACATCGCCACCGCCCGTAGCATCGCAGTGCAACTGCAGCCGCTACAGAAGGCACAGGCCCGCCTCGGGGGCGTGACATTCGCGAAGGCAGCACTGAAGCTAAAGGGGAAGGACGTGGGTGCACCGCGTCTTCCCATTATCGAACCAACAGCCGCTGAGATGGATCAGCTGGCTCAAGACCTGCAGGCAGCAGGGGTATAGGGAAAATATGACTGAACAACGTTCCCGAGGCCGCAAGGTTACTCGGAAGGCCGCTCCGCCGAGCGCTGAAGCGGAAGCACAATCGGATAACACCGCTGTCTCCAACGCTGAGGCTGCGACGGTTTTCAACGATGGTGGCGTCGCTAAGAACAACGCCAACAACAACTCCGGCGGCAACGATAACAACCACTCCGGCGACAACGGCGGTAATAAGAACAACAACGGTGGCGGCAACCGCAACCGTAACCGTCGCTCCCGTGGCCGCGGCCGTGGCAACGGCAACAACAACAACGGTGGTGGCAAGGGTCGTGGCCGGGGTCGCGGTGGCGACCGTCGCAAGGGCGCGCTGAAGACCATGCAGGGCGCGGACCTGACGCAGCGCCTGCCGAGGCCGCCGAAGCAGCCGAAGGGCAGCCTGCGTATCGTCGCGCTGGGCGGTATTTCCGAGATCGGCCGCAACATGACGGTCTTCGAGTACGAAGGCCGTCTGCTGATCATCGACTGTGGCGTGCTGTTCCCGAGCTCCGGTGAGCCGGGCGTGGATCTGATCCTGCCTGACTTCAGCTACCTGGAGGACAAGTGGGACCGCGTGGAAGCGCTGGTCATCACCCACGGCCACGAGGACCACATCGGCGCGATCCCGTGGCTGCTGAAGCAGCGCGCGGACATTCCGATCATCGCCTCCCGCTTTACCTGCGCGCTAATCGCCGCCAAGACTCAGGAGCACCGTCAACGCCCGAAGCTGATCGAGGTCGACGAGAACTCCCACGAGAGCCGCGGACCTTTCGATCTGCGCTTCTTCGCCGTGAACCACTCCATCCCGGACTGCCTGGGCATCGCCCTGAAGACCGGTGCTGGCCTGCTGGTGCACACCGGCGACATCAAGCTGGACCAGACTCCGCTGGACGGACGTCCGACGGACCTGCCGGCGCTGTCTCGCTTCGGCGACGAGGGCGTGGACCTGTTCCTGTGTGACTCCACCAATGCGACTACACCGGGTGTCTCCGGCTCCGAGGCGGACATTGCGCCGACGCTGAAGCGCCTGGTGCGCGACGCCAAGCAGCGCGTCATCATCGCCTCCTTCGCATCCAACGTCTCCCGTGTGCAGTCGGCTGTGGACGCCGCCGTGGCGGCCAACCGCAAGGTTGCCTTCAACGGCCGCTCCATGATCCGCAATATGGAGATTGCCGAGCGCATGGGCTACCTGAACGTCCCGCGCGGCACCATCGTCTCCATGGACGAGGCCTCCAAGATGGCTCCGCACAAGGTCGTGCTGATTACAACCGGCACGCAGGGCGAGCCGATGGCGGCACTGTCGCGTATGGCCCGCCGCGAGCACCGGCAGATCACCGTCCGCGATGGCGACCTGATCATCCTGTCCTCCTCTCTGGTTCCGGGTAACGAGGAAGCGGTGTTCGGCGTGATCAACATGCTGTCCCAGATTGGCGCGACCGTGATCACGGGCCGCGACGCGAAGGTGCACACCTCCGGCCACGGCTACTCCGGCGAGCTGCTATTCCTATACAACGCCGCCCGCCCCCGCAACGCGATGCCGGTGCACGGCGAGTGGCGCCACCTGCGCGCCAACAAGGAGTTGGCGATCAGCACCGGTGTGAACCCGAACAACATCCCGCTGGCGCAGAACGGCGTGGTTGTCGACCTGCACAACGGTCACGCGAAGGTAGTCGGCCAGATCACCGTCGGTAACCTGTACGTCGACGGCACCCGCATGGGCGACATCGACAGTGGAGTTCTGGAGGACCGCACCGCGATGTCCGAGGGTGGTCTGATTTCCATCACCACCGTCATCGACAACCGCACCGGTCGTCCGCTGGAGGTTCCGAGCGTGCAGGCCAAGGGCTTCTCCGACGATGCCCGCGACATGCTCAAGGAGATCCAGGAGAAGGTCGACAACGTCATGATCGACCTGGCCGGAGAGGGCGAGAATGACCCCTACCGCATGGCACAGGCAATTCGCCGCAAGGTGGGCAAGCTGATCTCCGACAAGTGGAACCGCAAGCCGATGATCGTGCCGACTGTCGTTCCGATGAGCTCGGAGATCGTCGAGGAGCTCGAGGAAGAAGAGTCGCGAGAATCCGTATAGCCTAAGGTTTCGCTACGCTGGGGTGGCATGGAACACAACATGAACACCTCCCAAGCAGAACGCGAAGCCCTGGCGAACCTTCTACAGCAGTCCAGCCCAGACGCACCTACGTTGTGCGCGGGCTGGACTGCTCGCGATTTGGTGGTCCACCTCGTCATCCGCGAGTACCGTCCGGACGCCGCCGCAGGCATGTTCTTCAAAGGCCTGGCCAACCGCCTGGATTCCGTGAGCCACGACTACGAGTCCAAGCCGTACGCAGAACTGGTGGAGATGTACCGCAACGGTCCGCCGACGTGGAACCCATTGCGACTGGCGGACAAGTACGCCAACCTCGCCGAGAACTTCGTTCACCACGAGGATCTGCGCCGTGGGGGAGGGGAGTACGCTCCCCGCGACCTTCCGCAGTCCACCCGGGATGACCTGTGGAAGGCGGTGGGGAAGATGGTGAAGTTCTTCCTGCGTTCCTCGACCATTCACGTGGTGCTGGAGCGTACCGACGCCGCCACGCCGACGGTGGTTCGTGCGGGCGCCGATAGCACCGACGAGGTGCGGGTAAGTGGTGAGGCTGGAGAGCTGTTGCTGTGGCTTTATGGCCGCGACGGCGCGGTGGACGTTGTTTTGACACCGGCCGATGAGGGCACGACCGCGCGCATCAAGCGGCACGTGTT
>NZ_CALLDG010000104.1 GCF_937999985.1 uncultured Corynebacterium sp. | reverse complement strand
CCGGAACCTCGATCTTGTCACCAGGCTTCGCATCCTCCGGAACCGGAACAGTGATCTCACCGGTGTTCTCATCAACCTTCACACCCTCCGGAGCATTCTCACCCGGGGTGAACTTGGTGCCCTCAGGAGCCTCGGTGTCCTTACCGTCCTTGTCCTTAAAGGTCGGAGCGTCGATCGTGACGTCATCACCCGGCTTACCAGAGCCATCCTCGTAACCCGGCTCGACCTTGTCGGCGTCCTTGTCACCAGGCTGCTCCGGAGCATCGGGCTCCTCAACCGTGACGGTAACAGTCACCTCATCAGTCGAACCATCCGGGTAGGTCACAACGACCGGAACCTCGATCTTGTCACCAGGCTTCGCATCCTCCGGAACCGGAACAGTGATCTCACCGGTGTTCTCATCAACCTTCACACCCTCCGGAGCATTCTCACCCGGGGTGAACTTGGTGCCCTCAGGAGCCTCGGTGTCCTTACCGTCCTTGTCCGTGAACTTAGGCGCATCAATCGTGACGTCATCACCCGGCTTACCAGAACCATCCGTGTATTCAGGGGTGAAGTCATCCTTCTGCTCAGTCTTCGGTGCTTCGTCCACGACCTTGAACGGAGCGTCAGCGCGAGCGACGATGCGACCCTGTGTCTTCGGGTTGCCGGACTCATCCTTTACGGGGTCACCGTTCTCATCGAGAACCGGAACCTGCAGAGCCTCGTCGCGCATCACGACTGGGATGTTGATGGTCTCGCCGGCCTGCTCGGCGGTCGGAGTGAACGTCACAACACCGGTCTTGGGGTCAACCTCGACCTGGTCTTCAGTGACGCCCTCAGGCAGCTCGCCGAGCTCAAACTTTGCCTGTTCCGGCTTGGTTTCCTCAGGCTCGGTTGCCGGGTTGTCGAACTTCGGCTGAGAGTCAGCCTTTTCGTCTGCCTTGGCATCGACTGGGTCGTACTTGAGGTAATCACGCGAGACTGCGAAAGCGTCCATTGCCAAGACAAGGTCGTTGGCCGGATCCGGGTTACCAGCGGTGACCTTCAGGCGAGCGGTGTATGTGTCACCCGTCTGAGCATCCGCCGGAACCTCCAGCTCACAGCTCGGGATCTTGGTTGCGGCGTCAGCTCTTTGGGTCTGACACCTCTTAACGAACTTGCCGTCCTTGTCGTACCATTCGATGTAGTACTGCAGGTCATCGGAGATCGGAAGGCCTGCAGTATCGGTCTGGACCTTGTCACCGAGGTTGGCCCAGTTGTCAGTGGTGTTCTTGTCGACAACATCGAACTTCAAGGCCTGCGGAGTAAGCGCGATGTTCCAACCGGTGTAGCCATCAGTGGTGTTACCGATGTACGCGCCGTCACCGCCGAAGAGCTGTGCGTTAGCACCAGCATTCAGGTCAGCACCGAAGCCCGGACCCGCCCACTGGCCAAGCGACCACGGGTAAAGCGTACCGATGTTGTCCGGCAGCGGGTTGCCGTCCTTGTCAAGAATGCTGACGTAGCTCCAGTGCATGTTGACGTGCTTGGAGTTGAGGCCACCGTTCTCCCAAGCTCCCTCCTTGTGGGAACCTGCGAGCTTGCCGAACTTGTCTGCAGACACGATTCCACGGCTGTTGTAGGAGTTTCCGTAGATACCCTTCCAGCGCAGCTCGAACTTACCGTCAGTGCCGGTGGTGGTGGTCAGGGTTTCTGCGATCCAGCCTTCTGGATCCGCTGCTACCTGCTCATTGATCCACTTCTGCAGACCCTGCTCATCAGCAGGGGTCCAGTCCTTGCCACGCAGGGTCTTGCCCGCGAAGTTGCCCTTCGCGTACGCCTCAATCTTCTTCACCGCGTCATCGGTGAGGTAAGAGCCAACAACCTTCATGCCAGCGGCAGGAATGTCCTTGCCACCAAAGGCGCTCACAGTGTTGTGGTTCAGACCTCCCTGCAGCACGTCAAGGTTCCAGAAAGCTCGACCAGCGTAGGTACCATCGTTACCACCCGTTCCAGTGCTTTCTGCCCACTTGTTTTCCGGCAGGTGCTGCGGCAGTTTGTCCTTCTGGGCGTACTGGATGGTCATGCCGGTGATCTTGTTGTCACCCCAGGGCGCATCACCCTGGGTGGTCGGCGTCGTGTTTGCGCCGATGCCCGGGAAGATACCAGCTGCCGGCTGGTGCACCAGACGGTACGTGTCCGTCATATCTTCCGGAAGTTCGGTCCACACGCGGATCTTTTCGCGGTTTTCGTCCCAGCTCCAGTCACCGCCGTTGGGGGTACCTACAGAGGCATCCGCACGGAACTCACGGGTCACACCGAGAGCATCGGTGTACGGGGCCATGTTGATGGTGAAGTTACCGTTAGCATCACTCTCGGTGTAGTACACCGGGGAGGAGTGCTGGGTGTTTTCACCCTCGTACCACTGGGCGTAGACCTTCACACCCGGAATGGCCTTAGCGGAGTCCTGGACGTTACCAAAACCAACCTTGGCCTCTACGATTTCCTTAACGGAACCGGAGATGGTGCCCTTCTGGCTTGCCTTACCCGGCGAGTAGATGGCCTTGTCAGAACCAGTTGTCGGCGCCTCAGCAGCCGGCTGATCCTCCTGCGCAACCGCAGCCGGAGCGGCCTGCGTCTGCACAACAACGGTGCCGGTGGTTGCCAGCGCCAGCACAGCGCCAGCGGCTGCGATGGACTTCATGCTGTTGTTCTTGAAGCCGAGGGCCTTCGCCCCGAAACCAGTACGGATGGTTCGTCCGCGCAAGTTCGACATGAGTTAAGTCCTTTCCTAAGACTTCTCTAAGTTTCTTGAGGCCTACCCATGTCGAGTAGGCCACACGTCATGACCTCCACACACCAGCAATCCGCTGTCCAAGAAGATTGCACGCGAGCGCAAGTCTCTTCACGAAACCTTATTCGCTATTCAGAAACAAAGCGACCGATACTAACTCGAAGATGAACCACTATTCATGTATATTAATTACACACTCCTATCAATTCCCTCTAGCCCCGAGCTTCAATAAACCCAAACTCCAAACCCTCCGAAGCACGCCTTTAAACCACCCTAGATATAGTCGTCGCACAGCAGGGGAGTATTTTATACCTCGCCAGCCGAAGCGCGTCTGCCACCGAAGTCGATGAGAAAGTCGATATAAACCGCTATTGTTCAACAATCTACTTCGTCTAACTGATAGCCATTTTCGGCCCCAGCCCGATCAGAACGCCCCCTCTATGGCAGCCGCCACTGGAACCATTCGACTACATTGTTATGCAAAAATAGCCACATCACACCGCACTTCAACCTAGGAGCCAGCGCAAGAACCTCGAACCGCGCGAGAGGATCAGCAGCGATTCATAGCCCAGTCACTATATAAAACTGTTATATTCTCCTGGATATACACCCCCGCATATACCCCCAGAATCTTAAGCTAACGTCCAAACTTAACCAGGGTATCCCCCGAAAACACGACGGGCCCTGACCTATCTCGCTGCGCACCCACACAACACAGACCCAAGGGGCGCCCGCATCATTCTCACGACTCACTAAGCCCAAAGCGTTCCACCCGCACAAGAAAATGCAATCTGCGGAAGTAGAGGGATTTGAACCCCCGGATGGTTTCCCATCGCTGGTTTTCAAGACCAGTGCATTCGGCCGCTCTGCCATACTTCCAACGCGGCTCAATACCGCTCAAAACATCTTACACCCCACACCACAACGCACCCATTCCCAGCCGCACAATGATTCATTAGGGTGGAGTCCATGAGCATCACCACAAACGCAATCATCCAGACCGATACCGAAAACCCCAGCTCCCTGGCCTGGCAAACCACCAGCATCGCCGACCCCCAACCCGGCGAAGCCCTGGTGCGCATCCACTACGCTGGCGTCAATAGAGCAGACACCCTCCAAGCCCAAGGCCACTATCCCCCACCCCGCGGCACCACAAACATCATCGGGCTCGAAGCCGCAGGCGTGATCGAAGACCCCAACGGAGCCACCCGCCCCGACAGCTCCCCTTGGCACCCGGGCGACGAAGTCGCAGTCCTGCTCTCCGGGGGCGGGTACAGCGACTACGCCACCGTGCCCGAAGGCCAACTCCTCCCCATCCCCGCCGGGTACAGCCTCGCCGAAGCCGCCAGCGTGGTGGAAGTTGCCTGCACCGTCTGGTCCAACATCATGATGACCGCCCACTTACGCGAAGGCGATACCATCCTCTTCCACGGCGGTGGCGGAGGCATCGGCATCTTCGGCATCCAACTAGCCAAAGCCCTCGGCGCCACCGTGGCCGTCACCGCCGGCTCCGAAGAAAAGCTTCACGTATGCCGCCGCTACGGCGCGGACATCCTCATTAACTATAAGGAAGAGGACTTCGCCGAGGTCCTCACAGAACACGGCGGGGCGGACGTGATCCTGGACATCATCGGCGCAAAATACCTCGACCGCAACATCACGGCCCTGGCCCCCGACGGGCACATCGTGATCATCGGCATGCAAGGCGGCGTGAAGGGCGAACTAAACATCGCCAAGCTACTCAACAAACGCGGCAACATCAGCGCCACCGGCCTGCGCTACCGCGACAACCAAGACAAGGCGCGCATCGTCGCCGAAACCCTGCGCAACGTCTGGCCCCTGCTGGAAAACGGGAAAATCACCCACCACATCGACCGGATCATGCCCATCGCCGAAGCCGCCGCCGCGCACAAGGCACTGCTGGCCGGGGAAGTCACCGGCAAGATCGTGCTCGAACTGCCGCAGAGCTAGGAGCGGCGAGCCAAGCTCGCGGCCCGGCGCCAGGCAAGCGATCGCGGCGACCTAGGCGCGCGGCTTGGTAAGCCGCCCGCTCCCGCGGGCTCCGCGCCCGCGCCGCCGCGGCCACCCGCCCGTCTGCACCAACACCAGCGCCGCCAGCACCAACAGCAGGCCAGCCCACTGCACCAGCGAAAGCCTCTCGCCGACGAACACCACTCCCAGGAACGTCGCCGTCACCGGGCTCAACACGCCCAGGATCGCCACCTGCACCACGTCCAACTTGGCCAAACCGTGGAACCAAATACCATACGCAATCAGGGCGCCGAAGATCGTCAGATACGCATAACCCAACACATTCTGGCCGGTCAGGTGATCCGGCAACCCCTCCATCACCAGCAGCAACGGAACCAGGAACAACCCGCCGAAAGTCAGCTGCCAGCCCGTCACCGCCAGCTGCGGCACATCGTCCGGCTTACCCCACTTCTTCGCCAGAATCGCACCCAGACCCATGCACACACTGGCGCCCAAGCCCGCGAGGATGCCGCCGGTATTCAGGGCCGCGGCGGGCGTCAATACCAAACAAGCCACACCCACCACGGCAACGAGCGCGCCGATCACCTGGTACGGCTGAATGCGCGTGCCCAACAACGCCGGGCTCAGGGCGATCACCCACAGGGGCGCGGTGTTCGTCACAATCGCCGCCACGCCGCCCGGCAGCAGATACGCCGCCGCGAACAGCAGAGCAAAGAAGCCGCCGATGTTCACAACCCCCAACACCGCGGACCTCCACCACCACTGCCCGCGCGGCAGCCTACGAAACCACAGCAGCAGCATCAAACCCGCAGGTAGCGCACGCAGCACACCCGCCAGCAGAGGCCGCCCAGGCGGCAGCAGGTTCGTGGTGACGATGTACGTCGTTCCCCAAATTATCGGTGTAAGCGCAGTAATCAGTCGAAGCACACGGCCACGCTATCTTACGGACGCCACCACCCGCACCAGCTGGTCCACATCATGCACGGTGTTGTGCGGGGCGAACCCGACGGAAACTGCACCGGCCTGATCCAGCGCCGAGCCCAGCGCCGAGGCTGCGTCTGCGGCCGAGGCCGTATCTGAGTCCGCGCCCCTGCGAACGTGACGACCACGGGAGTTCGCGCCCGGCGCAGCCGGCCCAGCGGCCGACTGCTCCTCGAAGACCCCCATGCGCTCCAGCAGCTGCGACTGGCCCGGCGCGACCACACCCGCGACCACACCATTAGCCAGCAGGCGCTGCACCACCACGCCCGCGGGCACGCCATCCACCAGGAAGCTCACGCGCGGCACGCGGTCCACGGCGGCGAACTCCTCCAGCACGTGGCCGTCCCCATCCACGCCGATCACGTGGACAGTGCCGAGGCTCTGCAGACCTTCCACCAGGTGCGTTGCCAAGGAATTCAGGTAGTCCGCGGCGTGCGGCAGACCCGTCTTCAACCGCGTGCGGCGGGTGCCGCGGGCGGAATCATCCAGGCGGGCCAGGTGGTCCACGGCCTCCGCCACGCCACCCAGCAGCCCCTCGGACACGCCACCCACGCCCACGCCATGGCCAGAGCGGAACACGGCCTGACGGGTAGCATCGTCCTTAAACACCAGCGCGCCCACATTCGGGCCGCCCAGGCTGGCAACATCCAGGGCCAGCACGTCCGCGCCCATCTGCTCCACGTCCACCACGCGGTACGGGGCGAAGGAATCCACGTCCACCACCAGCAGCGCCCGGGACTTCGCCCGCACACAATCCGCGATGGCACGCACATCCGTCACCGCACCCACGTAACGATTCGCGGCGGAAACCGCGACCACCGAAGTCTCCGGCTCCACCAAGTTCGTGAACTGCCAGGCCGGCAGCACACCGCTGGAAAGATCCGGCTCCGCCCAGCGCACCCGCGCGCCATACAGATCCGCCGCATGCTTCCACGGTGCCACGTTCGCCGGATCATCGATACGTGAAAGCACGACCTCCTGGCCCAGACGCAGGCGCCGGTACAGAGCGTGCGCCAAATCATCCAGCAGCGCCTCGCGGGAAGCGCCCAGCACCACATTCTCCGGCCGCGCGCCCGTCAGATCCGCAATCGCAGTACGCGCGGAATCGCCGAAAGACTCACCAATGCGGCGACCCAGGCGCTGCGCGCGGGAATGCGAACCCGTCGTGGACTCCGGCGGCTCCAGCAAAGAAGCCACCCGGAAACTCCGCGCCACCGCCGAAGACACCCTCTCCGGCACCTGCGGGAAATCCTGCGCGTTTAAGTACGTCCAGCCATCCGACAGCGATGCATACAACCCCCGGACCCGTGGCACATCGAACACTGGACTACTCCTTACATTCCTTATATATAGACTGCTTCGGACGGTACTTTCCGCACCTCGCGCCGTCTTCTGCGGCTCGCGGCTGCGCCCCTCAAAGGGCGATGAGCATTCCCCGGCCCGGCTGCGAAACCAACCCACTGCGCTAGGCAGGGGCTCGCTGCGAGGGGCCGGGACTCAGCCCACTGCACGGTAGGCAGGTCTCAGCCCACCGCAGGCGAGCCGGAGAACTAACCTCAACCGATACTAGCGCCCAATCCGGACAGGCAACACCGTGCCCGGTCGCGGCCGCGGACCGGCGCCTCGCGCCGCGGGGAACTGCAGCCGCTAACTGCCGCCCGCGCCGCCACTAAAGCGAAAGCGGGACTCGCCGGGAATAGGAGGTGTGGGCGTCACAAAGTAAAATAGACTGCCTCAAAGCAACAGCAACGAAAACGCGAAGCAGTAAGAAGCAGGACCACATGCCACAAAAAATGCCAGAGGCCGCGGATCTACAGCGGATCACCGCCGCGGCAGACGGCGACATCCCAGCTAGCAACTCCCAAACCTTCGGTGCGGCGTGGGCCGACCTGAAGAAGGGGCTTGCGCAGCGCGAACTATGGCTCGCGCTCGGCTGGCAAGACATCAAGCAACGCTACCGGCGCAGTACCCTCGGGCCCCTCTGGATCACCATCGCCACCGGCGTGATGGCCCTAGCCCTCGGCCTGCTGTACAGCCTGCTGTTCCAGCAAGACCTCGCCAGCTTCCTGCCGCACGTCGCCGTCGGCCTGATCCTGTGGGGCTTCATTTCGGGCTGCATCAAAGACGGCTCGGAAGTGTTCATCGCCAACGAAGGGCTGATCAAGCAACTGCCCTCCGCCCTGTCGGTGCACGTGTACCGCCTGGTGTGGAAGCAATTCCTCTTCCTGCTGCACAACCTTGTGATCTGGCTCGTGCTGCTGGCCGTGTTCCGCCCATCGCTCGGCTGGGAAGTGCTGCTGGTCGTACCCGCCATGGCCCTAATGATCGCCAACGGCATCTGGGTGACCATGTTCTTCGGCATCATCGCCACCCGCTTCCGCGACGTAGCCCCGCTGCTGGATTCGCTAGTCCAACTAGCCTTTTATATGACGCCCATCGTCTGGACCACCAAAACCCTGCGCGACCAAGGCGGGGCAGTGGCCGAGCGAGCAAAGATTGCGGAGATCAACCCGCTGTACCACTACCTGGAGATCGTCCGCGGGCCGATGATCGGCGAGCCAGTCCCCGCCTACCACTGGGGCATCGTGGGCGTGCTGACCGTGCTGGGGCTTGCACTGGCCCTGCTGGTGATGCGCCGCTGGCGCTTCCGCGTGAGCTACTGGGTTTAGCCGCGCTGGCGGGCTTGGGCCCGCCAGCCGCGACAACTGAAACAACAAAGTGAGATGACATGGTTTCGATTGACACTTACGACGCTTGCGTAGACTTCCCCATCTTCGATGCGAAGACCCGCTCCATGAAGCAGACATTCCTGGGGGCTGCCGGCGGCGCGATCGGCAGGAACTCGTCGAATACGGTGATGGTGGAGGCGCTTAAGGGCGTCAATCTGCACCTGCAGGACGGCGACCGGATCGGCCTGGTCGGGCACAACGGCGCCGGCAAGTCCACCCTGCTGCGCCTGCTCAGTGGGATTTACGAGCCGACGCGCGGGTCCGCGATCGTGCGCGGGCGCGTGGCACCCGTGTTCGACCTGGGTGTGGGCATGGATCCGGAGATCTCCGGGTACGAAAACATCATGATCCGCGGGCTGTTCCTGGGGCAGACGCGGAAAGCGATGCGACGAAAAATGGACGACATTGCGGAGTTCAGCGAACTCGGCGAATACCTGGATATGCCGCTGCGCACCTACTCGACGGGCATGCGGATTCGGCTGGCTTTGGGGGTTGTGACCAGCATCGACCCGGAGATTCTGCTGCTGGATGAAGGCATCGGCGCCGTGGATGCTGCGTTCATGGCTAAGGCGCGCGGGCGGCTAGTGGAGATGGTTGAGCGGAGCGGCATCCTGGTTTTCGCCTCGCACAGCAACGAATTCCTGGCGCAGCTGTGTGACAGTGCGCTGTGGATCGACCACGGAGAGGTCCGGCAGGTTGGCCGCGTGGATGATGTGGTTGAGGCCTATGAGGGGCCGGAGGCTGGTGCGCACGTCCGCAAGGTGCTGAAGGACCTGGGCCGGGGTTAGTGCTGGCGGGGTGCTGGGCCGCTGGGGTTTGCTGAAGTTTGCGGGGGTGGGGCTTGCGAGGCTGCTGGGGCTGCTGTCCTCGCCCCCTCCTTTGTCTACTGCGAATGTCGCTAGAACGGGAATACGTCGGCCGGAGCAGGCTGCGCGGGGCTCTTGGCGGGCCGGAATGTCGCTAAAACGGGAAAGCACCAGCTAAATCAGGCTCAAGCAACCTCCCGCAAGGCCAGAATGTCGCTAGAACGGGAATACGTCGGCGCCCGCAGAGCCCCACAGAAATCCACAAAGCCCTGACCTGCGCTTTTGACTATTTGCAAACCAGCCCCATTAACCCGTTCCCGTTCTAACGACATTCCCACCCAAAGCCCCCTCCCGGAGCCCCTCAGCCGGCCACCCATTCCCTTTCTAACGACATTCTAGCGGGCCGCAGCCTCCCCCAGACCGCCAGCCAACCCACCTCTCCCCACACCCCAGCGACACAAGTGGGGCTAGGAAGAGGCTGAGGGCGTCAGAAAGAAAGAACAAATAGTACCACCTGTGGTACTATCGCTGCATGGGCAACAGCGTCCCCGAGATCCTCGAGAAAATGCGCAGAGCGCCCGCGAGCATCCGGTTTACCGAGCTCACGAAGGTCTGCGACCATTATTTTGAAAGCCGGCAAACAACCAAGACCTCCCACCGAACATACAAAACACCCTGGCGCGGCGACCCGCGCGTGAACATCCAAAACTCCAACGGGAAAGCGAAGCCCTACCAGGTCCGACAGGTCCTGCGGGCCGTCGACAAGCTGGAAACTAGACGCAAGAAAGGCGGGCGATAACCATGGACGTGCACAAGTACACCTACCAAACTGCCTGGTCAGACGAGGATCAGGAATTCGTCGCAACTGTGACCGAGTTTCCGTCCCTGTCGTGGCTGGCTCCCGACCGCGCGCAGGCCGAAGCTGGGTTGCTGGACCTGGTGGCCGAAGTTGTAGAGGACATGACACAAGCTGGGGAAGCCGTGCCGGAGCCGCTGGGGTTGCGGCGATTCTCGGGGAAGTTCAACGTGCGGACCTCGCCGTCGTTACATCGGATGCTGGCGATCGAGGCGCAATCGGAGGGCGTTTCGCTGAACACGCTGGTTAATCAGAAATTGGCGGCGCGGTAGTTGCGGATTTTTATTGACGCCCACTAGCAGGCGACGGTTGGAACGTTCGCCTGGCCTGGGAGTTTCGGCGCGCAGGGGGTTGTGGAGGGCGCTTGGTGGGCCCGAATGTCGCTAGAACGGGAAAACACCAGCTAAATCAGGCTGTGCAGGGCGGCCACCGGGTCGAAATGTCGCTAGAACGGGAAAACGTCGGCGCCCGCAGAGCTCCACAGAAATCCACAACGCTGTGACCTGCGCTTATGTAAATCTGCAAACTGTTCCCATTAACGTATTCCCGATCTAACGACATTTTCGCCCAACGACGACCCTGCAGCTTCCTATACACCACCGCGAGAAACTTGGCATCAAAAATTTTTCTACCTGTGGATAAGTCAGGTGCCGTCCACAATTTATCCTCAGTGCACCGGATCCCAAGCACACTACTCGCGCAGAAGGTGTAAGAATACCTCCCATGACGGGGGACAACACCAACGCAAGCATCAGCAAACCCACCACCAGCAGAAACACCAAACCCACCAAGCCAACAGCCACCAAGCCAAACACCACAAAACCCAGCGCCTACACGCCAGCCAAGCATCACCAGCCTGTGAAACACCTGGTCGATGTGCGCCGAATCGACCCCTCCCAAGCCCGGAAGTGGCAACGCTGGGTAGAGAAAGGCGAGGCCGTCCGCCTCGCTCGCGGGATCTACATACCCGCAGGTCTCTGGCGTGAGATCGGCCAACAACCGAACGCGGCAGAAATCCAAGCGCAGGCCTTCATCGTGGCGGAATACCTGCGCTACTCCCACAGAATCCCAGCCGTCGTGGCAGGCAAATCGGCGGCCTTCCTCCACGGCCTGCCCCTAGAGAAATTCGGGCCGCCGGAGACGGTGGAGTTGGCGTCACCAAAAAGAAGCCTGATGGGAAGAAACGGCAGGTCAGAGCGCCACCTCGCGACGCCCGGGCAAGGCCAGCGCGCCGTGCTGATCCCCACAGAGTTCGGCGAAATCTGGACCAGCGGGCTGCTGGATACGTGCCACGACCTGGGGCTTCGGCACACGCTGGACGATGCCGTCATCGCCACGGAGGCCGCGCTACACACAGAGAAAATCACGTGGAACGCATGGCGCACGTGGCGCGCTTGGCAAGACGGGATGCGCGACCCAGGCGCCACTCTAACCGCCACGCCGGAAACCGCGCCCATCCGCCACGGCGCCCAGCGAGCCCGCACGGCCGCGCGCCTCATCACCCGCTTCTCCGAAAGTCCGCGCGAATCGCAGCTGAAGATCCGCTTCTGGGAACACGGCCTGCCCGCGCCGTTTCAGCAGGTCAACATACTCAACGAAGGCGGCTGGGCCATCGGGCGCGTGGACATGTTCTTCGACGTCGGCCTCGCCGTCGAATACGACGGCCGCGAGAAATACGGCTCCACCGCGCCGGCCATCGAGCGCGCCCTTCTGAAGGAACGCCAGCGCGAAAACGACATCCAAGCCCGCGGAATCACGCTGCTGCGTGTCACGGCGGAAACGTACCTCTCCGGCCGCGCGATCGAGCAGGTCAGCGAGCATTTCCACGCCCTCGCCGCGCGCCCGACCCGCCCGCCGTGCACCCTCTGGAGCGGCGGCGCGCTCGCCTGGTCGTAGCCCTTTTTGTTCTTTCTTATTGACGCCCTCGCCCCCGTTCGCCTTCACCATCAGACCCGCGGGCCGACCGCTGCTCCCGGCGCGAGCCCGGCGCAAGCTAGCCACAAACTAGAGATAAAAAGAGAATTAAAGAACCCCGCCAGTTGGAGCGCCCAAAGCGTTAGACTCGGTCACGGACACGCAGGCGTGACTGAAGGCACAGTGCAGGCACAGTGCACAGTGCATACTGCACGTGAGCGCAGCCACGCCCTGCACATTGAACCAGCAGATTGAACCAGCAAGTTAAACCCAAAGCACACGTAGAACAACTTACGAACAACACAAGCAGAACCAGGTGAAACAGTTGACCAACCCAGCAGGCGACAACGGCGCAGGCACCCCCGCCGGCACCAACTCCAGCGACGGCGCAACCGCATCCGAGGCCTTCAACTCTAAGGCCTGGCTGCAGCACTACACCCCGTGGACGCCGCACACCATCGACCTCGACGACCCGGCGGAAAACCCCGCAGGCTTCACCATCCCGGAGGTCTTCTGGCACGCCGTGGACACCATCGGCGAGCGCAACGCCTTCACCTTCTTCGGCAAGGCCACCACCTACGAGCAGTACGGCCGCCAGGTCGCCATCGCTTCCGCAGCCCTGGAGAAGCTCGGCGTGCAGCGCGGCGACCACGTTGCCATCGCGCTGCCGAACTGCCCGCAGGCCCTCATCGCCTTCTACGCAATCCAGAACATCGGCGCAGTTCCCACCCTGCACAACCCCCTGTACACTGCCGCTGAGCTCCGCCACCCCTTCAACGACCACGGCGCCAAGGTGGCTTTCTTCTGGGACAAGGTCGGCGACGTCGCCGAGACCTTGCGGCTGAACAGCCCCCTCGAAACGGTCATCGCCGTCACCCTCCCTGACGAAATGCCCGCTCCGCTGCGCTACGCCCTGAAGCTGCCGATCCCGAAGATCAAGGCCATGAAGGAAAAGCTCACCGGCCCGGCGCCAGCCGCCGTCTCCTGGAAGAGCTTCAT
Source organism: uncultured Corynebacterium sp. (assembly GCF_937999985.1). Lineage (GTDB taxonomy): Bacteria > Actinomycetota > Actinomycetes > Mycobacteriales > Mycobacteriaceae > Corynebacterium. The sequence continues at coordinate 19,654 of NZ_CALLDG010000104.1, read as the reverse complement.
GCGCACGGGCGGAAATGGCGAGAAGTGGCTGCGTGGTGGCGTCAAGAATATAAAGATCGACCCGACCGACCCTGCGCTGATCCTCTACACCTCCGGCACCACCGGCAAGCCCAAGGGCGCCGTGCTGACTCACCGCAACCTCATCGCGAACCTGCGGCAGGGGCAGGCGTGGGTGAAGGGACTGGGCAAGGGGCCGAAGCCGGAGGTCATGCTGGCCGCGCTGCCGATCTTCCACGCCTACGGCCTGACTATGAACATCACCCTTGCGCCGATGATCGGCGGCGAGATCCAACTGCTGCCCGCGCCTGAAATGCCGCTGGTCATGCGCGTGATGAAGAAGAACATGCCCTCCTGGATGCCGGGCGTGCCCGCGCTGTACCAAAACATCATGAAGGAAGCGGCAAAGCGCGACATACCGCTCTCCGGCATCCGCAACTCCTTCAGCGGCGCCAGCGCACTGCCCGCAGAGACCGTCCGCGAGTGGGAAAGCTGCACCGGCGGCAACATCGTGGAAGGTTACGGCCTGACCGAAACCGCGCCCATCATCGCAGGTAACCCCATGGGCAAGGGCCGCGAGGGCTACATCGGCGTGCCTTTCCCCTCCACCGAAATCCGCATCGCCAACCCGGACAACCCCGCCGAGACCATGCCCGACGGCGAGGCCGGCGAGCTGGTCGTCCGCGGCCCGCAGGTATTCAAGGGCTACCTGAACCGCCCGGACGCCACCGCCAAGGCCTTCCACGAGGACTGGTTCCGCACCGGCGACATGGCCGTCATGGAATCCGACGGGTACCTGAAGATCGTCTCGCGCATCAAGGAAATGATCATCACCGGTGGCTTCAACGTCTACCCCGCCGAAGTCGAGGAAGTCCTGTGCGAGCACCCCTCCATCGAGCAGGCTTCCGTCGTTGGCGTGCAGCGCAAGGATGGGTCCGAAACCGTTGCTGCGGCTGTGGTTTTGGCCGACGGTGCTGTTATTGACGCCGACGACTTCCGCGCCTTCGCCAAAGAACGACTTACTGCGTATAAGGTGCCGAAGGTATTCCATGCATTCCAAGAGCTGCCCGCCGACCAGCTGGGCAAGGTGCGCCGCCGTGAGGTGCAGGAGCTAGTAGCAGAGAAAGAACAGGCCTAGAACATGCCGCTGAGCAGGAAAGACACCGTCGCCGCAGTGATCGTCACGCATAACCGTGTGAAATTGCTGGAGGCTTCGCTGCGCCAGGTTGCTAACCAGGAGGGCGCGGAGGTCGCACATGTGGTGGTCGTGGATAACGGCAACGACCCGGCAGTGCGCGAGCTGGTGGAGGCGGTGTGCGGGTCGCGGGGCCACTACGTGGGGTCCGCGACGAACCTGGGCGGGGCCGGGGGCTTCGCGCTGGGATTCCTGACCGCGCTTTCCCTGGGAGTCGACGCGATCTGGTGCGCCGACGACGACGGGCGCCCCGCCGACGAGCACGTGCTGGCCACCCTGCAGGAAGTTGCGGAGCGCGAGGGGCTGGAGGAAATCAGCCCGGTGGTGTGCAATATCGAGGATCCGGAGCGGCTGGCATTCCCACTGCGCCAGGGGTTGGTGTGGCGGCGGACGCTATCTGAGCTGGAGGGTTCGTTCCTGCCGGGGATCGCCAGCCTGTTTAACGGCGCGCTGATCAGTGCACGGGCGATGGAGATAATTGGCGTTCCCGATTATCGGCTGTTCATCCGTGGCGATGAGGTAGAGTACCACCGCCGCCTGGTCCGCAGCGGCCTACCCTTCGGAACGTGTCTGACCTGCGCGTATCTGCACCCCGACGGGTCGGACGAGTTCAAGCCGATCCTCGGCGGGAAGATGCACACGCAGTACCCGGACAACGAATTCAAGCGCTACTTCACGTACCGCAACCGCGGTTACATCATGAACCAGCCGGGCATGCGCAAGCTGCTGCCGCAGGAATACGCCCGCTTCGGATGGTTCTTCCTGGTGCAGAAGAAGGACCCGAAGGGGTTCGCCGAGTGGCTACGGCTGCATGCGCTCGGCCGGCGCGAGCAGTTCCGCCGGCCAGGGCGTTAGCGCGGGCCCGCCGCGGCGGCACGAGCGGGCGCGGGGTGCGGGGGCACAGCACCCCGCAGCGCGCTCGCGCGAGTTCTAAGCAACTTTTTAAGCGCACACACCGGCCAGGATTTTCCCTTTTACCCGGTCACAGGCGTAGTCTTAAGTGACTATCGCGGTGCCCCGAGCAGCACTTGAGCAGCCCTTGAGCAGCCCTGGCGCCCCAGAGCCCCTGGGTCCCAGCGCTCCTGAAACCAAGGAAACGCCCAAGGCCGCCTCCCGGCGGCGCCGCCTAACACCACCTAACCGAGGATGAAGTTAGCCGAAGTGACCGTGTCCGAAACCCAGATCACCCCGAGCGCTGAGCCCACTAAGCCCGCTGACGACGCTGGCGTCAATAAGAAGAACGCCGAAGACGCAGCTGCCTCCCGCGCGCACCGCCGCCGCAACGTCGCGCGGCAGTTCATCCAATTCGGGCTCGTCGGCGCGTCGGGGTTTGTGGTCAACCAGGCGATCTTCGTGGTGTCGAAGAAGCTCGCGGAGGCCGGCTGGGACATTCACGTGCAGGATGCCTTCCTGAACCTCCTCGGCACCCAATACCATTTCCGCTGGTACCACGTGTTTTCCGTGATCGCGTTCCTGCTGGCGAACATCTGGAACTTCTGCCTGAACCGCTACTGGACGTTCCGCCACGAGCCGAAACGCGCCTGGTGGAAGCAGCTACCGCAATTCATGGCCGTGGGCGTGTTCGGACTGCTGATCACGCTGGTGGTCTCGACGGCGCTGGTGAACCCCGAGTCGCCGATCGCCCTGCCGCAGGACATTTTCGATAACTCCACGGGGCTGCGCACGCGCGCGTACTGGGGCAACTTCATTGGCGTGATCTTGGCGGTGCCCGCGAACTTCCTGTTCAACAAGCTGTGGACGTTCCGCGCGAAGCCGCGCGAGGCCAGCCGCGTGGTGCGTGTGGTCGAGCCGCGGACTGGCGGTGCAGGTGCTGGTGCTGGTGATGCGGATGTCTAAGCCTTCTTTTAATGACGCTATTAATGACGCCCCCTCGCCCCAGCCAGGCACCGACCCAGCTGGGGCCGAGCACTCCAGTGGCGCCGGCGCTGCTTCCGGCGCCGGTGCCGTTGCCGACGCCGGCGGTACCGATGCCAGCGGGCGCCACGCGGTTTCCGGCGCCGACGAGACCGATGTCAGCGGGCGCCACGCGGTTTCCGGCGCCGGCGAGACCAGCGGCTCCGGTGCCGCTGCCGAGCAGGGCGCGCGGGTTGGCGATAACTTTCAGTCCGAGCACACCACCCGGGCGCAGCGCATCATCCAGTCGCAGCTGGTGAAGTTTGTGCTGGTCGGAGGCTTCAGCGCTGTTGTGGACTTCGGCTCCACAGCGCTGTTCACCTTTGCGTTTGGCTTGAGCGATGGCGTGGCCAAGGCACTGGGATTCGTGCTGGGAACCCTGACGGCATACTTCATCAACCGTCGGTGGACTTTCCAGGCGGAGCCGAGTGGGCGCCGATTCGCCATCACCATGGTGACCTACGGGCTGACCTTTGCTGTGCAGTGGGGGCTGTACAAGGTATCGATCCCGTGGCTGGAGGGCTTCGACCTGAATGCGTTCTGGGTGCGTGCGATCAGTTTTGTGATTGCCCAGGGCACGGCGACGGTGCTGAACTTCCTGATCCAGAAGTTCCTCATCTTCAAGCGCTAGCTGTAGCTGTAGCTGTAGCTCCAAGCGCTAGCCGGGCTGGCTGGAGGCTTCCGGAAGCCTCACCGGTACCCACATGTCGTTAGAACGGGAATGCGTGGCTGGCTAAGCGGTTCCAGGGGACTGTCTTTGGGGGAAATGTCGTTAGAACGGGAATGCGTTAATGGAACCGGTTTGCAAATTCGCAAAGCCGCAGGTCAGAGCGTTGTAGATTTTTGCAGAGCTCCGCGAGCGCCGACGTATTCCCGATCTAGCGACATTCCACCACAGCCAAGCTAGCGCAGCAGCCCACCCAAGCTAGCGCTGCAGGACGAAGCGGTACATCTCCAAGCGGTCCAGCAGCGAACACTGCGGAACCAAAGGAACCGCCTGGTCATCGGGCTGAGGCTCCCACTTGCTTGCCCCCACCTGCGCCAAGATGCGCCCGGTCCGCCGCGACAGCCACTTGATCTCGCTGGCGCTGAGGGCGTCAGTACCCAAGGCAGTATCCGTCGGAGGCAGCTTCGCATCCGCGCGCGTGAAGCCGAGTGCCGACATGAAGGCCTCGCTGACCTCGTCGACCTCCGAATCCACCAGCGTGGACAGCGCAATGATCCGCGCCCACGCAGCCGCGCGCCCGATCTTGCTCTTCTCAATCGGCGCGTCGGCCAGCAACTCGGCGGCGTGCTCGGTAACGTTCGCCGGCCGCTCCAAATCCAGCGCCTGCAGCAGCGGAATGAACTCGTACAGCGCCCGCTCGTGCAGCAGTTCCCGCAGCTCAGGGTCGGTTTCGGCGAGGATCTGCTCCACGGTATCCTCGCCCGCCAGAGCCACGTTCACCTCCGTGACGTCCACGCGCGCCGGAATGCCCGCAGGGTGCAGATGCGCGGCGAGTTCGTCTTCCTGATTCTTATTGACGCCACCCGTCTCAGCCGCATCCTCCTCCGTATCGGCAAGGAAATCGGCGGCCAGGAGCACTGCTTCGGCATCCGCCTCGCCCGGCGCGTCAAAGGAGGCGTCGAAGGGGGAACTGGTGGCGACGAGCTCGATCTCCTCGTGGCGGGTGGTGGTGTCTGTGACGTTGACGCTGAAATCGTAGCGGCCTACCTTCAGCACGCCGATGGTCCCGCGGCGGAAAATGTCGCCGAGAGCAGTGCCGATGGAATTTGCACCCTTGGCGTAGACGCGCACGCGGCCAGCGGTGCGGGCGCGGAAGCTCCAGGTTGGCTCGGGGGCAGCGTCGGCGCTGGTAGCAGTGTCAGCGGTGGCCCCGGCGCCGCGCTCCGCCTTCGCGACGTAGCGAGTGGGGTGCGCCTCGGGGACTCGGTTCACGGATTCAGGCCAGTCGAAACTAGTGAGAATCGCGTCGGCGAAGTCCGCCACGCTCATAGCACCGGAGACGCTGAGCAGACGGGAGTACCTTCCTACGCCTGGGAAGTGATGCTCCACCACCACGGTGAAAACCTTGGTGTGGGTTCCGGAGTTCCTGCTGCTCCCCGCCCCCGGTGTAGACATAATCCCCAGGCTTTCCTGCACTTCCGCCCCCTCGGCGCTAATCCCCTCAGCTGTGCTGTCTGCCGCTCCCCCGGCGTTAGCTTCCGCTCCGTCGGCGCCGTCGCGCCGGGCGGTGCGGATCTGCGACAGGGAGATCACGCTCCCACCCGCGATTGGCGCCTCCGTGGTCTGCGCCTTTTCCGGCGCATCTACGGCATCTGCGGCCTCCGCGCCGCCGTTCCCGTTCGCTCGCGCAGCAGTGGAACCGCCGGCTGATTCATAGCCCCCGGCGGCCCCATAAAGCGATGAGCGATTCATGGTTCCCAAGCGTAATAGCGCCCAGCTAACCTCGCTGGGCAAGAACCAGCGGCAGCGTCTGAGCCGTCACAAACTCGCTGATCACAGGACCAAGACGGCGGACTCGCAACTTGTCGAAGGCGTTGTACTGAGCGATCCAGCCGCGCAGCGCGGCGGCCTCCTGCAGAGCCGCCGCCACGGCCTCGCGCTCAGCTGCGCTGCCACTCCCGTTAGCCGCACTATCGCCCCCATTAGCAGCGCCAGCGCTCTCCCCGAGGCGGCTTCCGGCGCGCTCACCCGCGCCCTCGCCCGCGCCGCCACCAGCACCACTGCCAGCCACGCCAGCCTCGGCCTCACGGAACTCCTCCAGCGTGCGGAAGCTCCCCCACGCCGGTTGCTTCTTCCCCGGGAACTCGTCGCTGAAGTGCTGCTTGGCGGAGGCGAGGGCGTCATTAAGAGCAACCTCCGTGGCCGCCACATCAACCAGCGCAACGTCGCTCGGCAGCGCCTTCGCGGCCGCCTGGTCGCCCACAAACAGCACGGGATAGCGCAGCAGGGCGGTGAGCATGGCCGCGCGGTCGTCGGTTCCCTCGATCCAGTCCACGCTGGCGGCAAAGCCATGGATGCCTGCGCCGTCGATCAGCCAAGCGCCGGAAAAGTCTCCGAGTTGCACGTCGGGGTCGGTTTCCACTTGCCAGATGGCGAAGGTCGGGTCGTCGGCGGGGCCAGCGGCGGCCACGACCATGATCGGGTCGTAGCGGACGGGCTCGGGCGCGCCGGGAGCCGCGGCGGGGGTCGTACCAGGGACCGCGGTACTCGCGGCGACACCCGACTCGGCGGCAGTGCTTTCAGGGGCAGTAGTGCTCATCGATATTGGAGGTTACCACCGACTATGATCTTCCCCATGGCTGTTTTTGATAGGTTCCCCGCCGCCGCGAAACTCTTCAAGCGCTCCAAGCTCTCCCCCGCCGAACAGGAACACAGGAGTGCGCCGGTGCGAGTCGGTGGCGTCGGTAAGGAAAGCAGCTACGAGGCCTCCACCCGCACGAACCTGCCGCTCAACGAGTTCATGACTCGCCTCATGGCCCAGGAACTGCCCATCCTCGACAGCACCAGCCGCCAGCGCGTGCGCGACATCCTGCGCGAATACGACGGCCCCACCATCACCGAGCCCGAGGAGCTGCCGGAGGAAATCCGCCAGATCATGGAGCTTTACTAGCCCTCTACTAACTCTGTCTCGCTGTTTCTTAGTGACGCCGCCCACACCGCAACTGCGAAAACGCTGGCAACTTGAGTCCCACGCTGCGCCGCGCCCAGGGGTTGTCGCAGCCGGGCGCTAGGGTAGAGAACATGGAATTGCACACCAGCACTCGTACCCTCACCGGGTGGGGTCGCACTGCCCCCACGACCGCCGAAGTTCTGTCTACACAGGATGTCGATCAGATTGCCGCCGCCGTCGCGCGCGTGGCCGACGATAACGCGGATAAGCCCAGCCACCTGCAGCGTGGCGTAATCGCCCGCGGCATGGGCCGCAGCTACGGCGACCCGGCTATGAACGCCGGCGGGCTCGTCATCGACATGCAGCAGCTGAACACGATCCACAGCATCAACCCCGATACCGCCCTCGTGGACGTGGATGCTGGCGTGACGCTGGACCAGCTGATGAAGGCCGCCCTGCCCTACGGCCTGTGGGTGCCGGTACTGCCCGGCACGCGCCAGGTGACCATCGGCGGCGCTATCGGCCCGGATATCCACGGCAAGAACCACCACTCCGCGGGTTCCTTCGGCAACCACGTCCGCTCCATGGAGCTGCTGGTGGCCGACGGGCGCGTGCTGCACCTGACCCCGGAGGGCTCCGAGGACGACCCGGAAGGCGAACTGTTCTGGGCCACCGTCGGCGGCATGGGTCTGACCGGCATTATCCTGCGCGCGACCATTGAGATGACGAAGACGGAGACCGCGTACTTCATCGCCGATGGCGACATGACGCACTCCCTGGACGAAACCATCGCCTTCCACTCCGACGGTTCGGAGCACAACTTCACCTACTCCTCCGCCTGGTTCGATGCGATCAGCCCGGAGCCGAAGCTGGGCCGCGCCGCGATCTCCCGCGGCTCCCTGGCCACCCTGGATCAGCTGAAGGAGTACGCGCCGAAGCTGGCGAAGGATCCGCTGAAGTTCAAGGCACCGCAGCTAATGACCGTGCCGGATATCTTCCCGAGCTTCACCATGAACAAGCTGTCCATGGTGGCCATCGGCGAGCTGTGGTGGCTGAAGTCCGGCGAGTACCGCAACCAGGTGCAGAACCTCACGCAGTTCTACCAGCCGCTGGACCTTATCGGCGAATGGAACCGCGGCTACGGTTCCAAGGGCTTCCTGCAGTACCAGTTCGTCGTGCCGACGGAGGCCGTGGAGCCGTTCAAGGAGATCATCCGCGACATCCAGGCTTCCGGCCACTACTCCGCACTGAACGTGTTCAAGCTGTTCGGCGAGGGCAACAAGGCCCCGCTGAGCTACCCGATGCCGGGCTGGAACGTCTGCGTGGACTTCCCGATCAAGCCGGGCCTGGGTGCTTTCCTGGACGACCTGGACCGCCGCGTGATGGAATTCGGCGGCCGCCTGTACCTGGCCAAGGAGTCCCGCACTTCCGCCGAGAACTTCCACAAGATGTACCCCGGCCTGCCCGGCTGGCTGGCCACCCGCAAGCGCATCGACCCGACGGGGGTTTTCGCCTCCGACATGTCCCGCCGCCTTGAGCTCTAGTCGCTGCCCCGCACAAACTGCCCGAAATAGCTCCCCTGCCTGCGAATTAAGTTCGCAGCCCACCGAAAGAGAGTCACAATGATTGATGCCGTTGGCAAACCCCAGTCCATCCTGCTGCTCGGCGGTGCGTCCGACATGGGCCTCGCCGTCGTCGAGGAGTTCCTCTCCCGCGGCCCCGCGCGCGTGATCCTGGCCGCCCGTGCTGGCGAGTCTTTGGATGACGCCACCGCACGCATGAACGCCGCCGGTGCCAGCGAGGTCGTACCCGTCACCTTCGACGCAGTGGACTTCGAATCCCACCCGCAGGTTTTCGAGGAAATCTTCAGCCACGGCGACGTGGACCTGGCCATCGTCGCGTTCGGAATCCTGGGCGATAACGAGAAGCAGTGGACCAACCAGAAGCTGGCCGTGCAGGCCGCGCAGGTGAACTTCACCGGCGCCGTCTCCGTCGGCGTGCTGCTGGCGGACTACATGAAGAAGCAGGGCCACGGACAGATCGTGGCGTTCTCCACCGTTGCAGGTGAGATGGTGCGCCGCTCCAACTTCGTCTACGGCTCCACCAAGGCCGGCCTGGATGGCTTCTACCGCATGCTGAACGAGGCCCTACGTGGCACCGGCGTGCGCGTGCTGACCGTACGCCCGGGCCAGGTGCGCACCAACATGACCAAGGACCTGGAGGATGCGCCGCTGACCGTGGACAAGGAAGACGTGGCCAAGGCCATCGCCAAGGCCGTGGATAACCGCAAGTCCCTGATCTGGGTGCACCCCCTGTTCCGCCCGATCATGCTGATCCTGAAGCACCTGCCGCTGCCGATCCTGCGCAAACTGCCTCTCTAAGCGACACCCTGCCTCCCGGCCGAGGTTCCGCTCGGCGCCGACCGGGAGAGCCGGATTGAAGGAGCTCTTGGCCCCGGCCCGCGCAGTGCAAAGCGCCGCCCGCCTCCCGGCGTGCGGCGCTTTCGCATGTCAGGCTTAGTCAGCGCGGAGAGGGCCGAAACTAGACCTCCCGAGGCGCGCCCGGGTGCGCGGAATCCTTCGCGTCCAGCTTTAGAAACGCCGAGGCCACCATCAGCGCCACCGAGGCAAAGGCCGCAACCAAGAACGCCACGTGGATGCCCTGGCCCACCACCTGCGCCTCGGCCAGAGCAGGATCCGTGGCGCCCAGGCCCGCCAGCTCCTCAGCATTGCTAGAGGCATAGCGCGCGGAAGCGAAAGTCATCACAGCCACGAAAATCGCCGTTCCCGCGCCGCCGGCAACCTGCTGGAAAGTATTCAAAATTGCCTGCGCGTGGGAAGCCAAAGAGTCCGGAACGGCCGCCAGGGCGTTGGACATAAGGGGCGTCATCATCAAAGCAATGCCCAAGTTCAACACAACCGTAACAAGCATGAGCTGCACAAACGCCGGCCACGTGCCCGAACCAACCCAAGAAAACAAGTGCTCCGTCTGCTCCAGGGCAGCAAAGCCCATCATGCCGATGGTGATCAAAATGCTGCCCGGGATAATCAGCGGGCGAGTACCGCGCGCATCGTAAGCACGGCCGACCGCGGGGCCCAGCAGGCCCATGACCAGGCCGCCGGGCAGGGAAACCATGCCAGTCTTCAGCTCCGACAGACCCGCGACATTCTGCGCATACAGTGGCATCAGAATGATGAAGCCGAAGAGCATGGAGAACGTGAACAGCAGCAACCCCAGCGAGAGGTTGTACTCGCGCACACGCACCGGCTGCAGGTTCAACAGCGGAGTGGCGCCCGGCTTAGAGCTGCGCTCCAGGGAACGCTGGCGCAGGAAGAACACCACCAGGATCGCCGCGCCCGCAGCCAGGATGATCAGGCGCTGCACCGGCACCCCATCGGCCAGCTCCGACAGGCCGGCCAGGCCGTACACCAGACCCGCAAAGCCGAAGGCGGAGAGGAAAACGGAGAGCACGTCCAGGGAAGGGCGGCTCGGCTCCTCGAAGTTCTTCACCAGGAACAGACCCGCGACCAAGGCAATCAGCACCAGCGGGGCGACGAGGATGAAGATCCACCGCCAGCCCAAGGCCTCCAGCACCACGCCGGAGAAAGTCGGCCCCAGTGCCGGAGCCACCGCGATAACCACCGAGACCAGGCCGAACACCGCGCCGCGGCGGTTAATGGGGACCAGCCGAATGATGGTGGTCATCAGCATCGGGATCACCAGTGCCGTGCCGCTGGCTTGGATCACACGCGCCAGCAGCAGGATCGGGAACGTCGGCGCCGCAGCCGCGAGGACTGTGCCGACCAGGAAGGTCGTCAGCGCCGTCGCGTAGATCGAGCGCAGGCGGAAACGCTGCATGATGTAGCCGGTCATCGGAATGACCACGGCCATCGTGAGCATGAATGCTGTGGTCAGCCATTGCGCTGCATCGGCGGTGACGCCAAACTCTCCCATCAAAACGGGCAGAGCCACGGCCAGGGTGGTCTCGTTGAGAATCACCACGAAAGCCGCGGCGACGAGCACGCCGATTAGGAGCTTTGCGCCAGACGTGGGCTCGCTGGGAGGGGCGGAGTGCTCCGCGCGGTCGGAGTCGGTGGCGTCAGAAAAAAGTTCTTCAGACAAAAATATCCCCTCTACGATGTAAAAGGCGGGTGCATTGGCGCACCCGCGAACCTTGGATACTTTACACCAGGTTTACTGACCGCAGAGGGGTGAGTGGTGCCCGCAAGGTAGGCGAGCCCAGCGGGGTGGGCGGGTTAGCGCTCCAGCTCGCCCTGGCTCTCGCCAGTGCCGTCACCGCTCCCCTCGCCCTGCTCGAGAGCGTTCGCACCGTTCTCGGCCTTCATCTGGGCGCGGATTTCCTCCAGGCGGGAGCTAGCGCGCATGTCGTTACCAGCGGATTCGATCTCCGACATGCGCCCCTGCACGGAGTTCTCGACGAGTTCCTGGCTGCCGAGCGCCTGGGCGTAGCGCTGCTCGATCTTCTCGCGCACGCTGTCCAGGGTCGGCACGTCATCGTTCTGCACCAGTCCATCCATCTGCTGCATGGAATTCGCGGTGGCTTCCTGCATCTTCGCCTGATCCACCTGGGAACGCAGCTGGTTAATCTGCGCCATCTGATCCTCGAGGCGGGCAGCGGACTGCTGCTGTTGCTGCTGCGCCTGGCGGGCGGCCTCTTCCGCACCGGAGTACAGCTGCTTGGTCTCCTCGAGCTGCTGCTCGACCGTGACCAGCTGGGATGCGAACAGCTCTGCCGTCTGGTTCAGCTCGTTGGCCTTGGCCTGGTCGCCATCGGCCGCGGCCTTGTCGGCTTGCTGAATGGCGGTGCGGGCGTTATCCGAAAGCTTCTCCGCATCTTCCTGCAGGCGGTTCATCTTCATTTCCAGCTGGTTGCGGTTCCCGATCACGCGGGCTGCACTTTCGGAAATCTGCTGGTGCTGCTTGCGGGCCGCTTCCGTGGCCTGCTGGATCTGCACATGGGGATCCGCGTTCTCCTCGATCTTGGTATCGAGGGACTGCATCAGGTATTTCCAGCCCTTAGAAAATGGATTCGCCATGGGAAAACTCCTGTGTCGGGATGTAGTCGGTACTTAGTCGGGATTTAGTGGTTTGCTTAAGTTAACTGCATCCCAGCGTACTGACTTTCCGCGTGACGCACGGGGCGAAAGCGGGAGCGGGGGTCAAGCCCGCCACTAGAGCGGGTACAGGTGAACCACCGGGGCGTTCATGTCCCGCCCGGTCAGGTGCATCAAGTCCAGCTTCACTTGTTTCAGGGAGACGACCTCCATCACCGGGTCCGGGATCGGCGCCTCGCTAGGAACGAGGCCCAGCTGGTGCAGCACATCCCCAGCACCAGCGGAAATGTCCACCTTCACCGGCACCGTGGAGATCTCCGCCAGCGCGGGCACGGCCTCCAAGGACGTTGCCTCCACCACGACGGGGCCTTCGATCACGTAGGTCTCCACATCCGGGCCGGTCTGCATCAGCCCGTCACCCCACTGTCCGGGCAGCCTGATCTGCAGGTTCTTGATCTCCAGCCGGTCGCCAGTGATGCGCAGCAGGTCGCGGCCGCCGTGCTCCGTGCCTACAGAATCCACGCCGATGTGCACGTTCCCCTTGAAGGTCACATTGTCTGCGGTGACCTGGCCGACGTCGCCCACCCGCGCGGGCTGGGCCACACTGTACGGGGCATTCGCATTCAGGATGCCCACGCCGGTCGCAATCCCCACCGCCACCAGCAGGGCCGCGACCGTCGCGGAGTATCCACCCCCTGAGCCCCCGTCCTTTTCCTTGCCCTCGCCCCGAGCCTTCTTCGGTTTCCGCTCCCCCGGTTCCCCCGACTCCCACGCCAGCGCAAACGCCCCGCCGAAAATGCCCAGCAGCGAACCCAACAAGAACCCACCGATATTGGAGGCCGGCAGCGCCACCAGGGATACCAGAATGGCGAAAACCCCCAGGTAGGGAGCCGTGGCAGGCTTCAGCCAAATACCCAGTGCGAACATGATCTGCGCCGCGCCCAGGAAGAGCGTGGAAACCCCCGACAGCGTGGAGATCATCACCAGTAGGTCGGAAATGCGCAGCGTTAGATACGCGGGCGTCATAATCACAACACCCGAAAGCAGCACCAACAGCCCCGGCACGAACGGTCGGTTGCGGCGCCACTCGGCGAAGCGCGCTAACCGCCCTTTAGCAGGCATTCTCGGTTCCTCGGCGCACGTTCGCCTCCACTCCGGAAACGTTCAGCTGCTTCGCACCTACCGACGTGGCAATGATCTTGTCCGCCACAACCTGCACGTCCTTCGAGTGCAGACCCCAGGCGTCGTTCGGCGCTTCGGGGTTGACCTGGCTGGCGTCAATACCAAGGTTGGGGTCAGCCATCCGCAGGCTGCCCTTAATGTCAGTGGAGCCCACGATCAGGTCGTCCGCATCAACGCTGTTCTGCCCGTTGGCGCGCAGCGAAAGGGTAGCCTCGCCGACGGCGGGAAGGTCCGGCACGGTTGTGGAAAGACACAGGTCAGAAGCCTTCGCCTGCTTAATCTTCACGCGCGCGACGGGCAAGTGGTCGTCGCCCTTCGCGTCGTTATCCATGAACAGGGAGAAATCCTGCCCGGACAGGCCGCCGATCGTCACGGTGAAGAAGGAGCCGGAAAGCGCCAGGTTCGCAGAGATACCGCCCTTCGCCACGGCCATTCCCGTGCCGGCGAAGCCGACCAGCCCGGCGGTCAGCGCCACTGCGGCCTTCTTGCCGTTGATCCGTCCCATTCTTCGTGCCTCCTGTTGTAAAGCCCTTACACATTATCCCCGCCGTGGCACCGTTGCGCGAATCGCCGTTCTCTTTATTGACGCCCTCTAGGCCGCGCCCGCCCGCACCCCAGCGCAGGCCCTGCGAATCCGCGCTGCGCGGGAAGGGCTGGAGCACACGCACCACGCATGCCTGCACCACACACGCGGGACCTGCGTAGCCTGGGGAGCATGGACGTTGCATGTTACTCAGCCCCCGGCGCCGGCGAGGCGCTGGAGAAATCCACCATTTCCCGGCGCGATTTGCGCCCCAACGACTGCCTAATCAAGATCCGCTGGGCGGGCATCTGCCACTCGGATATTCACACCGTGAATGGCGATTGGCCGCACGATAACTTCCCCATGACCCCCGGCCACGAGATCATCGGCGAGGTCACCGAAGTGGGCGCGGAGGTACAGAACTTCCGCCCCGGCGATGTGGTCGGCATCGGCTGCCTGGTGGATAGCTGCCTGGATTGCGATGCCTGCCGCGAAGGCGATGAAAACTACTGCGAGAACGGTTCGACCGGCACGTATAACGCGCCGGACCGCATCGACGGCACCATCACGCAGGGCGGTTATTCCACCCACATCGTCTGCCGGGAGGAGTTCCTGGTCCGCATCCCGGAGGCTTTCGCCGACTTGGAGTCGGATGCAGCCGCGGCGGCCACTCCCCTATTGTGCGCTGGGATTACTACGTATTCCCCGCTGAAGCACTGGGGCGTGGGCGAAGGTTCCCGCGTGGCGGTGGTCGGCATGGGCGGCCTGGGGCATGTGGCGGTGAAGCTGGCCGCGGCGATGGGGGCGGACGTGACGGTGCTCAGCCACTCGAAGTCCAAGGAGGCCGATGGCATGGCCTTTGGTGCCAGCCGCTATGTGGCTACCAAGGAGGAGGGCTGGCACAAACCCTTGAGGGCGAGCTTCGACCTGATCATTAATACGGTCAGCGCTCCGCTGGATCCGGCGCCGTTTATTTCCACCCTGGCGCGTGGCGGAACCATGGTGATGCTGGGGCTGCCGCCGGAGAAAATGCAGATCAGCGCTGGTGCGCTGATCGGTAAGCGCCGTTCCGTGGCGGGCAGCGCTATCGGTGGTATCCGGGAGACCCAGGAGATGATTGATTTCTGCGCCGCCCACGGCATCACCGCGGAGACGGAGGTCATCCCGGCAGAGGAGATCAACACGGCCTATCAGCGCGTGTTGGATTCGGATGTGCGCTACCGTTTCGTCATCGACGTCAACACACTGTAGCGCCGGGGGCTTGTAGCCCAAGCGCTTACTGCGCCCCGCCCTGCTCGGCCTCGATCTGCTTGCGGACCTCGTCCATGTCCAGCTCCTTGGCCTTGGCAATCAGCTCGTTGATGGCCTTGCCCGGCAGCAGGCCGGATTCGCGGGCCAGCAGCACGCCATCGCGGAACAGCATCAGGGTCGGGATCGACTGGATCTGCAGGGCTGCGGAAAGCTCCTGGTTAGCTTCGGTATCTACCTTGCCGAACACGGCGTCCGGGTTCTCCTCGGAGGCCTGCTCGAAGATGGGGGCGAAGCGCTTGCACGGACCACACCAGTCTGCCCAGAAATCCAGCACGACGATGCCGTCGCCCTGCACGGTTTCCTGGAAGTTTGCTCCGGTGATTTCAGTGGTCGCCATTTCTATCCCTTCGGGTTGAGTGCGTAGTCCAAAACTCGGTCACTACTTCTTCGCGGCGCCCCGACGAAAAGAGGCGCGTATGTTTTCCAACATTACGCAACGCACGCTTTATTCCACGTTAGAGTTCTCACTATGTCTATTTATGACGCCAACGCGAATCCGTCTAGCACTTTCAAAATGTACAAGAATCTTGCGAAAAAGCCGTTTGGCAACGGTCTGTTTTCGCTGGCAGCCAGCGCCAAGGCGCCCTATTTCCTCACCGTTCAGCCCCGTCTGCAGGAGTTGCGACCGGGCTACTGCAAGGTGAAATCGAAGAAGTGGTGGCTGCTGAATAACCACATCGGAACCTTCCACGCCATTGCGGCGTGCAACGTGGCGGAGTTCGCAATGGGGATGCTGGCTGAGGCGTCCATCCCCAACACGCACCGCTGGCTGCCGCAGGGTATGCGCACGCAGTACCTGAAGAAGACAAAGGGCAGCCTGACGGCCACCGCGACGGCGGAACTGCCGGACTTCGAGAAGATCACCAAGGAGTCCGGCGGCCAGACCGTGCCGGTAAAAATCCATTTCGCCGACGATGAGGGCAAGGAATCCACCTACGTGGAGATCGACATCTGGGTGACCGCCAAGAAGTAGCAGATGCTAGGCGCTGCCGCATATATCGCGGCAGGCTAGGCGCCCGCGAGCGCCGCCCCGCCCCATAGCGCGGGGAAAAACACCGCGCAGCAGGCAACGGTCATCGCCACCACGCCGCCGATGCGGCGGGCGGGCTGGGATCGGGTGAAGACCTCCACCATCACCGTGGAAAACGTGGTGAAACCACCGGCAAAACCCACTCCTACCAGGGGGAATAGGATGTCTCCGGCCGCGCTCGTCGCCCCGGTCCCGTCGGCGCCAACTGACCCACCCAGTCCGCCAATGCCCGCCGCGTGCTGCGAGGTGAGGCCAAGGACCAGGCCCAGCAGGGCGGTGCCGAGGAGGTTCACCACCGCCAGGCTCCACAGAGGTGCCCAGCCGCGCCGGGACTTCAGGTAAGTATCCAGGCCATAGCGGGCGGCCGCGCCCGTTCCGCCACCGACGGCGACGGCCAGCAGCTCCACGAGGGTTGCTCCGGTGCTCATCGCGTGCCCCCGTCCCCCGGCGCGGCCTCAGGGCCAGCACCGGCGCCGCTGTCTGCTTGGGCTGCACGGCCCCCGTGTCGTAGTCGCGCCAGCAGATGCAGATCCCGCCCGAGGCGCAACCCCATCGCAGCCGCAAGCAGGCCAAGCACCAGCGTGATCAAACCGTAGGCTCCCCCGATGAGGACGGCGGTAGTTGAGTCGGTGGGGGCGTCAATAGCCGCAGCGAGCGAGCTAAACGACGTGAAACCACCGAGCAGCCCCGTGCCCCAGAACGCCCGGCGCGGGTGGGCAGAATCCGGGATCATACCGACCAGAAGGCCCAGCAGGAGCGCCCCCAGGACATTGACCACCAGCAATGCGATATCTCCGAGGGGGATCCCGCCGGTGACGTTCAGCGGTGCGGCCGCGCCGGGGACGCGCGTCGGGTCGCCGAGTGCGGGGATCCAGACTGTTAGCGCCCAACGAACAATCGCCCCCAGCGCGCCGCCGAGGAAAACCAGGGCGACGGGCGGGAGGCGTTTCATGGGTGCAATGTTACCCAGGTAGCCGCTTAAGCGGCCAAGAGGCCAGCCGGGCGGCCGGGCAGGTTAGGCCTGCTTGACGGCGGAGATGTCGAGGTTCAGGGTGATCTTCTCGGAGACGAGCACGCCGCCGGCGGTGATGTCCGTGGAGGTGAAGGTGATCTGCGGGTACTTCTCTTGATGCGCTGGGTCCCAACCTACGTCCACTTAGTTGATGTGTCACCGATATTGACTGATATGCGATAATGGTGAACATGACACGAGAAAACACCTCTTCCCCGCAAGTTGAGAATGCGAATGCGGGAACCCTGTGGCTGAGCAGCCGCGAGCAGCAGGTGTGGCGAGCGTGGCTCAACGCCCACATCCAGATCAATGCCGAGCTGGCACACCAGCTGGCGGCGGAAACTGCCCTGTCGCTTTCGGACTACGAGGTTCTGGTGCATCTTTCGGAATCGCCGAACCACCAGCAGCGAATCGTCGCGCTAGCGAACATGATGCAGTGGAGCCGTTCGCGCTTGTCGCACCAGATCACGCGCATGTCGAAGCGCGGTCTTGTGCGCCGCGAAACTTGTGACGCCGACGGGCGCGGAGCCTATGTTGTCCTTGAACCCGCAGGTCTCGACGCGATCACTACTGCCGCGCCCGGCCACGTGGCGAAGGTGCGCGAGCTGGTATTTGACCGGCTAACCGACGCGGAGATTGAGCAGTTCTACTCGATCCTGGCGAAGCTGAACGAGCAACGTTAGGCGCGGCGCGGGGCGCGGGACGCCGAGCCCAGCGCCCCGGACTACGGCATGGGGCTAATGTCGCGGGCCATGTCGGAGAACTTGGAGAACTGCAGCTGGTTGGCCACCGTCACCGTGCCAATGGGGCCACCACGGTGCTTGGCGAGGATGATGTCCGCCTCGCCCGCGCGCTCGTGGTCCGGGTTCTGCGAATCCGGGCGGTTAATCAGCATGACCATGTCGGCATCCTGCTCCAGAGAACCAGATTCACGCAGGTCAGAGACACGCGGAAGCGCGTCGTCGCCACGAGACTCCACGCCACGGTTCAGCTGCGAGATCGCAACGACCGGCACGTTGACCTCCTTGGCCAGCAGCTTCAGCTGACGGGAGAACTCCGAGACCTCCTGCTGGCGCGACTCCACCCGCTTGCCGGAGGACATCAGCTGCAGGTAGTCCACCACAATCAACTGCAGATCTACCTGCTGCTTCAGGCGGCGCGCCTTCGAGCGGATCTCCATCATCGTCAGGTTCGGCGAATCGTCAATGTAGATCGGCGCGTCCTCGATCTCGCCGATGCGCACCGTTAGGCGATCCCAGTCGTCGTCGGTCAGCTTGCCGCCGCGCATGGAAGCCAGGCGCACCTCCGCCTCCGCGGAGAAGATACGCATCATGACCTCGGACTTGCTCATTTCCAGGCTGAACAGCGCCGATGCCTTGCCATGCTGGATCGACGCCGAACGCATGAAGTCCAGCGCCAGCGTGGACTTACCCACACCCGGGCGGGCCGCGACAATCACCATCTGGCCGCCGCGCAGACCATTCGTCAGATCATCCAGGTCAGCGAAGCCGGTGGGGATACCCATCTCCACGCCATCCTGGCTCTCCAGCTGCTCGATCTCCCCCACAGTGGAGGCGACCAATTCCGCGAAGACCTCGTAGTCCTCCTTCGCGGCATCGTTGGTGATGGCGAACATCTCCTGCTGCGCGCGGTCCACCACGTTATCCACGTCCGCCCCCTCGGTGCCTGCATAACCCAGCTGCACAATCGTGGTGCCTGCCTGCACCAGGCGCCGCAGCGTGGCCTTTTCCCGCACGATCGAGGCGTAGTAGCCGACGTTTGCCGAGGTCGGAGTCTTCTGGACGACACTGTGCAGGTAATCAGCGCCGCCGATGAAGCTCAGCACGCCATCGCGGTCCAGGCGACCACTGACGATGACCGGGTCTACTTCCTTACCCTCGCCGTACAGCTGAAGTATGGCGTCAAAAATGGTCTTGTGCTTCGGCACATAGAAGTCGTCGCCGACCAGGACTTCAACGACATCCGCGATGGCGTCCTTGTCCAGCATCATGCCGCCGAGCACACCCTGCTCGGCTTCCGGGTTCTGCGGCATCTCGCGGACGATCTGTTGGGAGCCACCGTGGCCGCCCTGGCCGCCACGGCCCCTGCGACCGCCCTGGAAACCCCCGCCGCGACGACCGGAGGACTGGAAGCCGCCTGCTCCCCCGGCGCCCGAGCCAGCACCGAAGCCACCTCCCGAGCCGGCGCCGAAGTCGCTGGGGCCGCCGAAATCGTCGAAAGGTTCCTCCGGCAGCGGGGCGCCGTCGTCGAAGTTCATGCCTGCATTTTTGCTCATGCCGACCACTTTAATGGCAGGGCTGGACAACCCCTAAGCGGCAATACAAAACAAGTTATCCACAGGCTTTGTGAATATACCTGTGGAGGAAATGTGCATAACCCCCAATCCCCCAGGATGGCTTGTGGATAACCTGTGGATAGCCGACGCTCTCACCTGCACCTTTCCCCATTTCCGCAGGTCAGAGGCGTGTGACTGGTGTGAAAGCTTCTCTTTTCATCGGTGGATAACTTGGGGATAAACAAACCTGCAGGCCAGGCGATCGCGCTCATACAAACCCCCAGGTCGCCCAAATCCTTAAATTATTCACACTTTATTCACCGCCGTAACCGCGTTCACGGCCATCGTCACAGACGGCGCTCCGGTTGCCGTCACAGCCGGCGCTCCGGTTGCTACCACAACCGGTACCGCGGCCACCGCCACACACCCTTCATACTCAGTTTCCTAAGCGGAAGTAAAATATTGGTTTTCCTACACACTGCACAACCTTGGAGTACGGTGT
>NZ_CALLDG010000103.1 GCF_937999985.1 uncultured Corynebacterium sp. | reverse complement strand
GCTGAAAAAGTGGAAGATGCGCCCAGTGCCCTGCACAATGGCAGTTGTGACTAGCTCTGTGGAATCCGGCGGTGCAAACGCCTCCGACGTCAATGCAATCCTCAATGAATTGGCCACCGAGTGCGGCGTGGCCACCTGGTACACCGGCCAAAACGGCCAAAGGGTAGAGGTCCAAAGCAGCACCGTGCTTTTCGCACTCCGCGAGCTGGGTCTGGATCTGCCCGAGGACCCCGCCGCCCTCACCGAAGAGATTGTGCAGGCGGCCATCGAGGATCTACTGCGCGTCCGCTATAGCCGCATGCTGCCTCCCACCGTCACCGCCATCGCCGACCGCCCGCGCACCCTGCGCGTCCACTGCATCGACGGCGAATCCTTGCAGGTGCAAGTTCGCACTGAGGACGGCGAGACCATTGCCCTCGAGCAGCTCAATGAATGGGTCGATCCCATCACCGTCGGCGCTGAAGCCGCCGCCACCACTTTCGGCACCGCCACATTCCAGCTGCCCGCCCTGCCCGCAGGCTGGCACCAGCTAGAGGCCCGCGCCGACTCCACGAAAGCCACCTCCACCCTGTTGGTATCCCCCCAATCCCTGGACCTGCCGGATGCCCCGCGTACCGGAGTGATGGCGCAGCTGTATTCTCTGCGCGACCGCGACGCTTGGGGCATCGGCGACTACGGCACCCTCGAGGTCTTGAGCGACTCCCTGCAAAAGCTCGGCGGGGCGGACTTCGTACTGGTAAACCCCATGCACGCAGCGGAGGCCGCTCCCCCGGTGGAGGATTCCCCCTACCTGCCGACCACCCGCCGCTACACCAACCCCATTTACATCCGGGTGGAGAACACTCCTGAGTACGCCGCACACCCCGAGCTGCACGCGGAGATCGAGCAGCTCGCCGCCCCGCTGAAGAAGCGCAACCACACGGCTGACCTGTTGGAGCGAGACCCCGTGGTGGCGTCCAAAATCAAGGCCCTGCACCTGCTGTACACCGCAGGGATCGGCGACGAGCGCGCGGAGCAGCTGCGCGCCTTCCGCGAGCGCGAGGGCGAGGGGCTGGTGGGCTTCACTGAATGGTGCGAGCGCGCGGCCAACGATCCAGCGCTAACCAGTGACTTTTACGCCTGGATGCAAATGCTTTGCCAGGAGCAGGAATTGCATGCGCAGAATACTCTGACCGAACACATGAGCATCGGGCTAATGGCCGACCTGGCCGTGGGCGTGCACCCCGGTGGCGCAGACGCACAGACTCTGGCCGACGTGTTGGCTCCCGGAGCCAGCGTGGGCGCCCCACCGGATGGCTACAACCAGCAGGGCCAGGACTGGTCGCAGCCGCCGTGGCACCCCTGGAAGCTGGCCGAAGAAGGCTACCGTCCGTGGCGCGACATGCTGCGCACGATCCTGCGCACCGCCGGTGGCATCCGCATCGACCACGTGCTGGGACTGTTCCGTCTGTGGTGGATCCCCCGCATGGAATCCCCCACCCTGGGCACCTACGTCACCTACGATCACGAGGCGCTGGTCGGCGCGCTGGTGCTGGAGGCTCACCGCGCCGGTGCCGTGGTGGTCGGCGAAGACCTGGGCACCTTCGAGCCGTGGGTGCAGGATTACCTGGCCAGCCGCGGAGTAATGGGAACCTCGATCGTGTGGTTTGAGGGTGACGCCAACGGGGCGAAACCGCCGGAGGCCTACCGCCGTACCTGCCTAACCTCCGTGACCACACACGACCTGCCCCCGACCGCCAGCTACCTTCGCGGCGGGCACATCGACCTGCGCGAGGAGCTGGGAGTGCTGACCCGCAACGCGGACGACGAGTTCGCCGAGGATGCCAACTGGCAGGTCGACGTGCTGGGCACCATCGCCCGCCACGGTGGATTCCGTGGAATGGACTGCGAGGGCTACTTCCTTAACGGCTTGCGCCAGGAGCTGGACGATCCGCGGCACGGGCGCGAACGCCGCCCGGATGTCTCGTACATCCTGCGGGCCATGCACCGCTACATTGCGCAGACCCCGTCGCTCCTACGCTGCGCCGCGCTGGTGGACCTGGTGGGAGACCTGCGGGCGCAGAACCAGCCGGGCACCACGCAGGACCTGTACCCGAACTGGCGCGTGCCACTGTGCGATGGCGAAGGCAACCCGGTGCTGGTGGAGGATCTGGCGGATATGCCGCTGGCTCGCGACGTGCTGGCCGCCACTCGCGGCGAGGGCTAGCAGCGCGATCGCGGGAAGCGCGCGGGGCTAGAAAACGCTGGTGGCCAGCCAGGCCACGAGCAGCAGAACGAGCAGCAGGGCCAACGCCTGGCGCACCTTGGAGTGGTGTTTCATTGGCTGCTAGTCCTCTCCGTCTCTTCTGTCTCTGTTTCTGTTTCTGACTACTTCTGGTTCGTCTTAGCGCTTCTGGTCGTGTCCGGCGCTGCGCTTAGTGTCGCCGTCTAGTGGCACCGAGCTGCGGCTCGCCCACATCTCGCGCAGCGAAAGCGCCCCGTGCACGCGCTGTTCTTCCGCGCTGGCGGGGAAAATCCGCAGCGCAATCACCTGCCATACTAAGGCCAACACGGTGCAAACCACGAATAGGGCGAGGAACACCAGCGGGGTTTGAATCCACACCGGCGCGTTGATCAGCCATTCCATCATTGGTTTGCTCTTTCTTTTTTAGGGACGCCTACCCCTGGCTCAACCCGCGGCGGTCGAGTAGCGGCTGCACGCTGCGCTGCTGGCCACGAAACATCCAGAATGCGTCTTCGAAGTCGATGCTAGCGCCGCGGGAGAGGATGATGCGGCGGAAACGCTCGCCCGCGAAGCGGACATCATCGTCGTCGAGGTCGGCGGCGTCATTAGACTCCCCCACTGCAGCACCGGTATCGACGAAGGCCTGGAAACCGTCGGCGTCCAGCACCTCCGCCCACAGGTAGCTCCAGTAGTCGGCGGAATAACCACCGGCGAAGATGTGGTTGAAGTAAGCCGAGCGGTAGCGCGGGGCGAGGGCGCCGTTGACGTCCACCCCGGCGCGCTCCAGGGCTTCGGCCTCGAAGGATTCCACCTGGGCGGCGGCATCGTCGGTGGCGGCAAGCTTCTCCGCCTCCGCGGCGGAGAGCTTGTGCCAGGCCAGGTCCAGCCAGCAGGCGGCCAGGAACTCGGTGGTGGCCAACCCCTGGCCCCACTTCGCCTGGGCGCGGATCGCGTCGACAAACTCGCCGCTGATGACTTCCCCGGTTTCCACGTGGCGGGCGTAGTTGCGCAGCACGGCGGGCTCCAGGGCCCAGTTTTCGTTGATCTGACTGGGGAATTCCACGAAGTCGCGGGGCACGTTGGTGCCAGACAGCGTGGGATAGCGCACATCGGAGAGCAGGCCGTGCAGGGCGTGGCCGAACTCGTGGAAAACGGTCTGCACCTCGTCGAGAGTCAGCAGCGCCTGCTCGCCTTCGGCAGGTTCGGCGATGTTCATGACGTTGACCACCACCGGCGCTTTGCCCAGCAGGTTGGACTGCTCGACGAAGGAGTTCATCCACGCGCCGCCGCGCTTGGTGGGGCGGGCGTACATGTCGGTCAGCAGCAGGCCGATGCCGACGGGCGCGCTGTCTTCGGCTCCATCGGCGCTATCGGCGCCCTCGGTGACCTCCCACACCCGCACGCCCGGCGCGTAGCCGACCAGGTCGGTGCGTTCCCGCACGTCGATGCCGTAGAGGCGCTTGGCGGCAAAGAAGGCGCCGTCGACCATCACCTGTTCCAGCGGGAAGTACTTCTTCAGCTCGGCTTCGTCGACGTCCAGTTCTTCCGCGCGCAGCTTGGCATCCCAGTAGGGCCAGTCGGCGCCGCTGAGCCCGGCTGTGTCTACTGTGCCCGCTGCGCTCCCAGCTCCGCTAACGGCCATCTTGTCCAGTGCCCGCTTGTACTCGCCGTGCGCGTTTGCCACGGCGGCGGGCGTCACCTGATCCAGCAGCTCCTCGACCGCCGTGAGGCTACCGGCGGTCTCGGCGGCGGCTACGAACTCGGCGTGGTTGGCAAAGCCCAGCAGCTCGGCGCGCTGCGCACGCAGCCGCACGATCTGCAGCAGTGTGGCCTCGTTGTTGCCGGCGGCGCGGTTCAGCGATGCGTCGTGCACCTTCGCGCGCGCGGCCGGGTTCTCCAGCGATTCCAGCACGGGCTGGATGCTCGGCAGGCCCAGGCGGATCAGCCAGCCTTCCTCCCCGCGTTCGGCGGCGGCCTTGGCGAAGTACTCCTTGTCCGCCGCGCTCAGTCCCGCGACCTCGGCCTCGTCGGTCAGCAGCACCGCCGCGTCCTCGGTAGCGGTCTGCAGCTGCGCGCCGAAGGCGGTGGTCAGCTCCGCCAGCTGGGCGTCAATGTCGCGCAGGCTTTCCCGCTGCGCATCGTCCAGCTCGGCACCGCCGCGGATAAAGCTCTTCTTCAGTTCCCGCAACAGGGCTTCCTCTTCGCTGCCTTCCGGTTGCTCGGGCAGGGCGCAGATGCGCTCCCACAGTTTCCGGTTCAGCCAGATTTCGCTGAAGTGCCGCGCCAGCTCCGGGCTGATGGTCGCCTCGATCTCGCGCACCTGATCGGTGGCATTTGCGCCCGTATAATTAAAAACAATGGCCAGCACGCGCTGCAGCATCTGCCCCGATTCTTCCCACGCCTCGGCGGTATTTTCCCAGGTGGGAGCCTCAGGGTTGTTCGCGACCGCCGCGATCTGCGCGGCGTGATCCGCCAGAGCGGTGCGGAAGGCGGGCACCAGCTCGGCTAGGTCGATTGCCGCGAAGTCGGGCAGTTCATAAGGCAGTTCGGAAGCGTTTTGGAGGTAACCCATGATCCCCCACTCTATCCCTGAGGCCAAGGACTACGTTGATGTGGCCATCAAACAGGGTCGCAAACGTGGCTTCCTCCGCGGTTCCGTCCTCCGCTTCGAGTCCATCCCCTATGCCTCGGGCGAACGCTTCGCCCCTCCTTCCCCTGCCGTCCCTTTTAAATTTTTCTTCGGCGACCCCTCTACCGCCACCCACCGCCAGTCCCTATCCATCACCTGCCCGGTCGACGCACCCCCTTCCATCATCGAGTCTGACTTCCGTCCCAAGGCCAAGCCTGGATCTGGCTCCACCCCCACAGCCAGCACCAAGCCTGCGGCACCCGTAATCGTGTTCATCCACGGTGGTCGCTATGAGGAAGGATTCGCCGACGAACTCTGGTACCAGGGCGTCCGCTTCGCCGAGGAGGGTTTCGTATACGTTTCGTTGAACTACCGCTACCGCCTGGAGGGCTTCCTGCCTCTGCTGGACGAGGATCACCCCGCCGACGTGGACGCTTCGGCCGATCCGAACACCGAGCTGGAGTACTTCCGCGGTGCCGAGGATATTGTGGCCGCCCTGCGCTGGGTGCGGGACAACATCGCGGCTTTTGGCGGAGATCCGGAGCAGGTCACACTGATGGGCCAGTCGGCCGGCGGCGCACTGACGGCCTGGACGCTGTGCAATCCGCGCACCGAGGGTTTAGTGCACCGCGCCGTGATTCTCAGCCCCGGGTTCCCGCGCGAGGGCTGGCCGAGCCGCGAGCACGTCGCCCGCGCGGTCCTCGGCGGCCCGCTGACCAGCAAGCACCTGGAAAGCCTCTCCCCCGAACAATTGCAGCGCGCCTATCGACGATATGCCCGCTTCTACGGTTCGGACTGCGCCGTGGGGCCGTACCCGTTCCGGCCCGGCGAGATGCGCGACGTGCCACTGCTGATCGGCACTCTGCGTGAGGAGTTCACACAGATGCCCTTCGCCCGCGCCATCGACAAGCGCTTGAGCTCCAAGAACCCGCTGGTTCGGCAACCGGCCAAGGCGCTGGGGCGGTACGCGGAACGGAAGTTGGGGGCGCGGGTGCGGTGGGCGTCAGAAAACCCGGTGGGAATGGCCATCGGTGATTCGGCCATCAAACGCTGGGCCGTCGCGATCATGGAAGAAAAACGTGATACGAGCTGGGCCTATGAGTTTCACGGGAGCCAATCGGCCTGGCACTGCGCGGATCTGCCTTTGGTTTTTGACGCCCTCACGGTCGCGCCCAAAACAGTGAAGTATTTCTGCGGCGAGTCCGCGGCTGAGCGTTTGCAGCCGCTGGCGACGGAGTTTCACGGGATCGTCGCGCGTTTCGCCCGCGGGGAGGATCCGGAGTGGCCACGCTATGGTTCGCGACGTTTGGTGCGGCGTTTCGACACGGATGCGGCGGCGCGGGGTGAGGTGACCCGCGAGGTGGCGGAGGATGCCTACCGGCAGATTAGGGAGGATTATCCGGAGCTGTACCCGAGCCGTTAGGGCTCGGGTCGGGCTAGTTCAGAGCCCAAACGAGACAGCCACCAGACAACTACTAGACAGCTCGGTCTAGAGTGCTAGGGTGGGAGGCTATGAACGCAACCACCCAAAACAACAACCCCAAGAACGCCCAAAACACCCGGAACCTCCAGAACACCCGCCCGCAGGATTCCGCCGTATCCGTCCCCGACCTCGCCACGCTGCGCGCCCGAGGGACGATGAAGTGGACTGTCTACGACGAGGACGTCCTGCCCCTGTGGGTAGCCGAGACCGACTTCGACACCTGTCCCGCCGTCAAGCAGGCCATCCAGGCGGGCGTGGATCGCGAATACTTCGGTTACGAGCGTCGCAACCGTTCCGTGGAGAAGGCCCTGGCCGGCTTCCTGGACCGTCGTTTCGGCTGGCAGATCGAGCCGACGTGGGTGCGGCTGGTGCCAGATGTGGTCAAGGGCGTGGCCGCGGCTATCGACGAATTGACGCCCCAGGGCTCCGACGTGATCGTTCCAGTGCCCAGCTACCACCCGTTCTTCGACGTGCCGAGCGCCGTGAATCGCCCGAAGGTCGAGGTGGAGATGACGAAGGTGAAGAAAACCACTGCGGAGCAGGGCGAACAGAGTGCGGGCGCCGAAGAGTGGGCCTTCGACTACGCGGCTCTGGAGGCCGCGTTCGCCAGCACCGACAACCCGGCGGGCGTGGGCGCGATGATCGTCTGCAACCCCTACAACCCGCTGGGCCGCGCGTGGCGGCCGGAGGAGCTGGCCAAGCTAGTGGAACTGGCTGACAAGTACAACGTGCGCCTGATCTCCGACGAAATCCACGCGCCGGTGGTCTACGCGCCGCACAAGCACACTCCCCTGGCCACACTCAGCAAGACCGCTGCGCAGGTGACCGTAACCGTGCTGGCCACCTCCAAGGGGTGGAACACCGCCGGCCTGCACTGCGCACAGATGATCTTCACCAACGCGGACGACCGCACAGCCATGGCGAAGGTCAGCCCGCTGCGCACCGGATCTGCCTCCACACTGGGGCAGGTCGCCGCCGAGGCCGCCTACACGGACGGCGAGGCCTGGCTGGACAGCGAACTGGAGTACCTGCAGGGCAACCTGGACCTGCTCGAGCGCCGCCTACCGGAAGTGCTGCCCGGCGCAAAGTTCATCCGCCCCGAGGCCAGCTTCCTGCTGTGGGTAGACCTCAGTGAGGTTCCGGGACTGGAGGAAAAGCCGGGCCAGAAGCTGCTGGAAGGAGCCCGCGTGGCCTTCAACGAGGGCACCATGTTCGGCGCCCAGGGTGCGGGGCATGTGCGCATCAACTTCGGAACGTCCCGGGAGATCCTGGAGGAGGCCCTGGACCGCATCGCGGAATTCGCTAAGGAGCATGCGAACAATTAACTTGGCTAGGTGTGATTAATGCCTTTAGCCGAATCCTGCGTTCCACCAAGGAACTGTGGCCGTTCTACATCATTGTGATGATCACCAGCCTCGTCACCGCGGGGCTGGCACTGGCTACTCCCTTCCTGGTGAAGTTGGCCACCGACACGATCGTGGAGACCGTCGGCGGTGGCGGGGCCTCCGATGCCGCCATTGAAAACGCGACGAAGACCGTCATCTGGCTGGCAGTCGGGCTGCTGGCAGTGGAGCTGGCGAACACCATCATCCGCAACATCGGTGGTTGGTTCGGTGACGTGATGGCGATGCGGATGCGCCAGATCCTCTCCAATCGCTATTACGCCAAACTGCTGGCTTTGCCGCAGGGCTATTACGACAAGCAGGTCACCGGCACCATTATCTCTCGGTTGGATCGCTCCATCCTGGGGCTGACGGACTTCATCAAGTCCTTCGCCAACAACTTTTTCTCCATGCTGATCACCGTGGTGATGATCCTGGTCATCACGGCGATCTATTACTGGCCACTGGCACTGCTGCTGGCCATCATCTTCCCGATGTACCTGTACCTGACCATGCTGACCTCCAAGAAGTGGATGGTATGGGAAAAGGAGAAGAACGAACACATCGACGTCGCCCAAGGACGCTTCGCGGAGGTCATCGGCCAGGTGAAGGTCGTGAAGTCCTTCGTCTCGGAGCTGCGCGAGCTGCGGCTGTTCCAGAAGCACTTCGCGGACACGATCCAGCTGACGCGCGAGCAGTCCCGCTGGTGGCACTTCATGGACATCCTGCGCATGGGCGGGATGAACATTATCTTCTTCGCCATCTACCTGATGCTGTTCTGGCGCACCCTGCACGGCGACTTCACGCTCGGCGACATGGTTCTACTGCTGCAGTACGTGGTAATGGCCCGACAGCCGGCCGGCATGATGAGCTGGATGGTGGATACCGCGCAGCGCGCCGCCGCGGGCTCCCGCGAGTACTTCGAGACCATGGCGGAACTAGAGGAGCCTTCGGCCACCGCTCCCCTGCTGGAGGCCGCCCGCCCAGGTGGGCCGATGCTGGTCTCCCAGGAGGACGTGGACCAGGCCGTGCGCCCACAGCTGTCCGCCCCGGAAACTGGGCCAGTGATCGACTTCGACCACGTGAGCTTCGAGTACCTCAAGGGCGAGCCCGTCATCCACGAAGTCACCTTCCAGGCGGCCCAGGGCGACCAGGTGGCGCTGGTCGGTGAATCCGGCGGCGGCAAGTCCACCCTGGTGAACCTGTTGCTGGGCCTGTATCGGCCCACCGAGGGGCAGCTTAAGGTCTGCGGCAAGGACGTGGCGGACATGACGGCCGCGGAGCTGCGCAGCTCCGTCGGCGTGGTGTTCCAGGAACCCGCCTTGTTCTCCGGCACGGTGCGGGAGAACATTGCCTACGGCAAGCCCGACGCAACCGACGAGGAGATCGTGGCGGTGGCCAAGCGCGCCTTCGCCCACGACTTCATCATGCACTTCAAGGACGGCTACGACACGCTGATCGGCGAGCGCGGCCTGCGCCTTTCCGGCGGGCAGAAGCAACGCATTGCCGTGGCCCGCGCGATGCTGAAGGACGCGCCCGTGCTGATCCTGGACGAAGCCACCTCCGCGTTGGATACCAAGGCCGAGCGCGTGGTGCAGGCCGGCCTAAACGAGCTGATGGTTGGCCGCACCACAATCGTCATCGCCCACCGCCTGTCCACCATCGCCGACGTGGACAAGATCGTCACCCTGGACAAGGGACACGTCTGCGAGGTCGGATCCCCGGCGGAACTGGCGACCAGCGGCGGAATCTACAACGAATTGCTGCAACTCACCAGCTCCTCCTCCGCTGCCGACCGGGCGCGTCTGAAGCGCTTCGGCTTCGCCGAACCAGGCGCTGAAGACGACGAAGACTACGGCGAGGATTACCGCGAGGATTGCGATGAAAGCTTTACGGAGCAGGCCACCCGGGAACAGTCTTAGACAGCACCTCCGCTGCCGATGCCAACTCACAAGAGTAGCCTGGGGGAATGACTGAATTACCCCCTAATATCACCGAATTCACTACCTTCGACGGCGCGAAAGTTGGCGTCGGTACCGAAGAAGCAAAGACCGCAGAGCAGCAGGTACGCGACAACGACAGCAACTACGTATTCCACAGCTGGTCGGCGCAAGAGAAGATCAACCCGCAGCCGCTCAGCCACGCGGAAGGCGTGTGGATCTACGACTACCAGGGCAACGGATACCTGGACCTGGGCAGCCAGCTGGTCAGCGCCAACCTGGGCCACGCCCACCCGAAGCTGGTAGAGGCAATTCAGCAGCAGGCCACCCGCATCTCCAACCAGAACCCCGCGTTCTCCAACGACGTGCGCAGCGAACTGGCCAAGGAGATCGTTGAGCAAGCACAGGGCGATTTCTCCCACGTGTTCTTCACCAACGGTGGCGCGGACGCCATCGAGCACGCCATCCGCATGGCGCGCCTGACCACCGGCAAGTCCAAGATCCTTACGGCCTACCGCAGCTACCACGGCGCCACAGGCTCTGCGATCATGGCCACCGGTGAGGCACGCCGCCACGGCAACCCCACCACCGACGGCGACGTGAAGCATTTCTGGGGTCCGTTCCTGTACCGCAGCGCCTTCTACTCCTCCACGCAGGAGGAAGAGTGCGCCCGCGCTCTGCAGTCGCTGGAGGAAACCCTGGTCTACGAGGACAACGTGGCTGCCGTACTGATCGAGTCCGTCGTGGGCTCCAGCGGCATCATCGTCCCACCGGAGGGCTTCCTGCAAGGGGTACGCGAGATCTGCGACCGCCACGGCGCGCTGTACATCGCCGACGAGGTCATGGTCGGCTTCGGCCGCACCGGCAAGATGTTCGCCTATGAGCACGGTGGCAAGGATCTGCAGCCGGATCTGGTTACCTTCGCCAAGGGCGTGAACTCCGGTATGGCGCCGCTGGGTGGCGTAATGATGAACGAGGCCGTCTACCAGCGCTTCGCCGACAAGCCTTACCCGGGCGGCCTGACCTACTCCGGTCACCCGCTGGCATGTGCCCCCGGCCTGGCTGCACAGAGGGTCTACCGCGAGGAAAACACCTTCGAGAAGGTCGCCGAGCTAGGCGAGCGCGTGATCGCCCCAGCAATGGAGAAGATCGCGGAGAACCACCCAAGCGTGGGCAACGTCCGCGGCAAGGGCTTCTTCTGGGCCATCGAGTTCGTCAGCGACCAGGAGGCCAAGACTCCGATGGGCGGCGAGGCCATGGGCGCGTTCGGTGCCGAGCTGAAGAAGGCTGGCATCTGGCCGATGGTTTCAGGCCACCGCCTGCACTTCGCCCCGCCGCTGATCACCACCGAGGAGCAGCTGAACTGGGCACTGGAGATCGTCGACCGCGCGGCAGCGGTCGTCGACCAGGCGCTGTAAGGCTCCCGGCACGCGCCAGCGCGCGGGGAGTTCCCCCGGCAATAGCAAAAGTCCCGGCTGAACTTTCAGCCGGGACGTTGTCGTTTTAAGTTTTACTTCTGAGCGTCGCCCAGAACCTTGTTTACAGCGTCTGAAGCCTTGTCCTTCAGCTCGTTGGCCTTGTCCTTGATGTCGGACTTGGTCTGGTCGGCGCGACCCTCGTTGGCCAGATCCTGGTTGTCGGTAGCCTCGCCGGCGGCCTCCTTGGCCTGACCTGCGGCGCCTTCTGCCTTGTTCTTCAGATCGTCGATGGACATATGGTGACCTTCCTTTCCGTAGAGTGTCGTGAGTTTAATTGTACTCGTAAAAGCCCTTGCCGGACTTGCGTCCGGTGTGGCCTGCGGTAACCATGCGGCGCAGCAGCGGCGGGCAGGCGTAGCTCGGGTCGCCGAACTCCTTGTACATGACGTCTGCGATGAAGGCGCAGGTATCCAGGCCAACCATGTCGGCCAGAGTCAGCGGGCCCATCGGGTGGTTAGCGCCCAGCTTCATGCCGGTATCGATGTCCTCCGGGGTTGCCACGCCGTTTTCCACCATGCGCACTGCGGAGAGCATGTACGGCACCAGCAGGAAGTTCACGATGAAGCCGGAGCGATCCTTCGCGCGGATAGCCTGCTTGCCCAGCTTCTCGGTGGCGTAGGTC
>NZ_CALLDG010000102.1 GCF_937999985.1 uncultured Corynebacterium sp. | reverse complement strand
ACACCCACCAGCTCCGGCGAGCCAGTTGGGTTCTGCGCCGGGTTCTGCTCAGCGTTCTTCTCAGCGTTCTGCTCCACGGCCTTGCGCACGTTCACCAATACATTCCGCGCACTCAGGTCCGGGCCGACGTGGGTGGCACGCACGCGCAGCACGCTGCGGGTCACGGGCTGGCCGTCTTCGCCGTTGGCTTCCCATGTGCTTTGCACGATGCGTCCGACGACGATCACGGACATTCCCTTGCACACCGTCGCGCTGACGTTATCGCCCAGCGCTCCCCAGCACTGCACTTCCATGTAGCACGGGTCGCCGTCTTTCCACTGCCCGTCTGTGCCTTGGTAGCGGTGGTTCATTGCCACGCGGAACGTGGTGAGTGTGGGTCCGCCGTCCAGCCCCTTGATCCGAATCTGCGGGTGGTCAACCGCGTTCCCCACCAGATATGCCTGCGCCAGATTGTTGCTCATCTGACTTGTCCCCTTCCTTGTTGTCGCACCGAAGCTTGTTCCCCGGCGCGTGGCTTTATTGTTAGCGCGTTTCGGGGTTTTTCTTTTTCTTCGTGACGCCACCCTGTGGACAACTCCGCCCATCAAAGGCGCTTTTCCACAGGCTGGAAAGACTGGGGTTGACAGTTCACGGCCGGGTGTGCGTTAGTCCGACTTCCCGCGGGCTTGCTTGTTCTCGGCCTAGTTTTCGCCCTGGCTTTCGGCCGAGCCCTCGGACCGCTTCTCGGCCTGCCCCTTGGTCCCGCCCTGGGGCTGGCTCTTGCCCCTACGCTGGGTCTTGTACTGCGACTTGTGCTTGGCCGAGTGCAGCGTGCTCTGCACGTCCTGGTCGTGGTAATCATCGCCGTAGTACGCGCGGTTGCCGGTATCGATCTGCCCGCTGGAAAGTCCAGCCAGCATCGCGTTGTACGCCTCCAGCTCTTCATCGCCAGTGCGCTCTTCACGGCGATCGAAACGCTTGGCCTCGCGCCGATCGGAACGCAGCCACTGGAACCCGTGGGCGATGGAAACAATCAGCAGCGGAATTTCGCCCAGTGCCCAGGTGATGCTGCCGCCGAGGTACTGCTGGTGATCCAGGTCCACTGGGAATGGGAAGTCCAGCTGGTTGTAGAACTCCGCGTTCAGCGGCTCGGAAATCTGCATCATTGCAATACCGAACCATGCGTGGAAGGTAACCATCGCAAAGAGGGTCAGCATCTTGATGAACGGCGAGAGGTTCCGCGGTGCGGCATCCACGCCGATGATCACCCAATAGAAGATGTACCCCGAGATGATGAAGTGCAGCATCATAAACAGGTGGCCGGCGTGCTCACCCGCGATGGCGTCAAAAAGCGGCGAAAGATAGAGGTAATAGAAGCCGACAACGAACTGCGTTCCGGCGACAATGGGGTGCGTCAGGAAGCGTGAGAACGGGTTGTTGATGAACACGACCAACCATTCGCGCGGGCCCGGCACGCCGTTGCGACCGGCGGCGGGCAGGGCGCGCAGCAGGAGTGTCATGGGGCCGCCGAGGACCCAGAACACGGGCACGGCCATGGAGAGAATGACGTGCTGCAGCATGTGCGGGCCGAACATCGCCATGGAGTACATGCCCAGGCCGGAGCTGGTGGCGAACAGCAGGGTGACGTTGCCGACGGACCACCAGATGAGGCGCTGGATGGGCCACTCGATGCCGCGCTTCCGGATGCTCCGCCAGGCCCACATGTAGCCGGCTTGGAGGAGGATCGCGCCCACGCCGAATACAAGGTCCAGGCGGAACATGGTGAAGTAGCGCCCGATACTCGGCGGCTCGGTGAGGGTGTACCCCAGCAGTACGTCCTGCTGGGTGAGGTCAATGACCTGCTCGATCGGCGGCGGGATGCGGCCCAGGGAGACGGCGATGCCGATAGTGGCGGCCATGATGAAGATTTCCAGGGCAGCGAAGCGGATAAACGGCTTGCGCTGGGCGTTGGTGGTCTTGCCGCTTTCGCCCTCGCCTTCGCGCAGCTTCGGGATGATGCGGGAGCGCTGCTCCCAACCGAACCAGGCCAGGAGCAACGTCATGACCATTTTTGCGACGATGACCAGGCCGTACTGGGTGGTGAAGAGCTCGTCCAGGTGGACGCGCAGCAGTGCGTTGATGAAGCCGGAGATCGCAACGGCAATGATGCAGAACAGCGCCAAGGTGCTGTAGCGCTGGACGATGAGGGCCAGGTGCGGGCCGCGGCGCTTCGCGTGTGCCAGCAGGGCCAGCAGGCCACCCACCCACAGCGAGACGCAGATGATGTGCCAGAGCAGCGAGTTCACGCCGTAGTCGTGGTTACCGCCCGCCGCGGAGTGCCCCTCCAGGGCCAGCGGAACCAGCGAAAGGACCGACAGTGCCAGAAAGATCGGTTGCCAGATCCACTTGCGTGTGAGCAGCGACAGCCCACCGGCCGCGCCAGCGAAGATGGCAACCCAGAGCCAAGCCTTTGACGCCGACACCTGATCCAGCGCAATCCCCCAGTACTCGGGCTTAAGAACTTCTGTGAGGGGGCTGCCGGAGATGTCCGACATGTACATGGGAATCAGCAGGATCGACAGGAGTGCGAAGCCGATCATTCCCCAGGTGCCCGTGCGGGCGGCGCGGAAGCCGTCGAGCGTGAGGTAGCCCTGCTTATCCGGGGGCGTGCCGAAGGCGGCCATAAGGAACCCGCCGAGGCCTAGGCAGCCGATGAAAATCGCCGCGCCGCGGACGAAGGGCAGACCGACGGTGGTCAGCGGGCCGGGGTCCGGAATGCCCAGCAGGGCGAGCGATTCGCCGAGGAAGGAGTAACCGATGGCCGCGGCGAAACACCCGGCGACAAGTGCGCCGATGAGGTACACGAGGCCGGGGTTACCCAGCTTCACGGGCTGGGTCGGGGCTTGCGCTTCTTGCTTAGCTTCCTGATCTGCCTGGGAGGACATGTTTCGAACCTTACCCTGCGCTCCGGACAGGGTGAACTTCCTGGTTTTGTGATGTTGGTTGCGTCACAGCGGTGGCGCACCACCCCGGCGCCTACCTGCGCGGTCGTGCCACGCCAACGGCATGGCTGCCCCGTGATTTCAGCGCGTGGGCGCGTGCATTATCATCTACTCGTATGCCTCCGTAGCTCAGTGGATTAGAGCAGTGGGTTTCTACCCCATGTGTCGCGGGTTCGAATCCTGCTGGGGGCACGCAGGTCAGGGCCACTTTTTGGGGTTTATTAAGCCTCGGAAAGTGGCCTTTGGGCACAATTTAGGCACACTTTTATGGACATCACCCTCGCGACTTTTGACC
>NZ_CALLDG010000101.1 GCF_937999985.1 uncultured Corynebacterium sp. | reverse complement strand
CACCTTTCCGGCGCCGAGGAAGGCTCCGTGATCGTTTCTGTGGCCGACAAGCTGCACAACTTGCTTTCGATCCTGGCCGACCATTCCGAGATCGGCGATGAGCTGTGGGGTCGTTTCAACTCCGGTAAGGACAAGCAGCAGTGGTGGTACGGCGCGGTGAGCGAGGTGGCGGCCAAGCGGATTCCGGACAACCCGTTGGTCGCGGTGCTGGAAGAGAAGGTCGCGGAACTGCGTGCGCTGTAGGCGCTGCTCCGGCGTGGCTGAAAAATGCCACGCTACCTGCGGATTAGGTGGCTAAAGGAACTACTGTGTAGAGTTACCTTTCGTTCGCAACGAACGCAACGCACGAACACTGCCCCGTTCGTCTAGCGGCCTAGGACGCCGGCCTCTCACGCCGGTAACACGGGTTCAAATCCCGTACGGGGTACAAAATTTTTTTAGCACGGCTTTCGGGTCGTGCTTTTTGTTCTTCTGTTCGGCTGGCTTGCCGCTGCGCCCAAGCTAGCCGCCAAATCCCACAAATCCGCAGAAAACTCGGCCGATGGCTTCGTTAATCCGTAATGGGTGTGATGGAATTAACGAATGACTTCTCAAACAAACTCGGAGGATTCTCCCGCACCAGACGGAGCCTCCACAGCAACCGCGCACTCATCTAGCGCGCACCAGAACCAACGGACTTTCTTCGGCCACCCCTTCGGCCTAGCCAACCTCTCCGGCGTGGAGATGTGGGAGCGCTTCAGCTTCTACGGCCTCCAGGCGCTTTTGGCGTACTACCTGTACTACACCGTTGCTGACGGTGGCCTGGGGATGGAACAGTCCACCGCCCTCTCTATTGTCGGTGCCTACGGTGGCCTGGTGTACCTGACCGGCGTGGCGGGCGCCTGGGTGGCCGACCGAATCCTCTCCGCGGAACGCACGCTGTTCTACTCCGCAGTGCTAGTGATGCTGGGCCACATCAGTTTGGCGCTACTGCCAGGCTATGTCGGCGTCACCCTCGGTCTGGTGTTCATCGCCGTTGGCTCCGGTGCTCTCAAGACGACCTCCCAGGTGGTCCTCGGTTCTCTGTACTCGCACGACGATCCCCGTCGCGACGGTGGCTTCTCTATCTACTACGTGGGCGTGAACATCGGTAGCCTGCTCGGCCCGCTGATCACCAACGCGCTGTGGGGTTGGAAGGGCTTCCACTGGGGCTTCGGTGCCGCTGCCGTGATGATGGCCATCGGCTTGATCCAGTACACCGCTTTGCGTAAGCAGACCATCCGCGATGCGGGCCACGATGTTGTGAATCCGCTGCCGCACAA
Organism: uncultured Corynebacterium sp.; assembly: GCF_937999985.1. Lineage (GTDB taxonomy): Bacteria > Actinomycetota > Actinomycetes > Mycobacteriales > Mycobacteriaceae > Corynebacterium. Next base: position 7,785 of record NZ_CALLDG010000101.1, on the reverse strand, counting down.
GAAGTACCTCCCGGTTTTCCTCGGTGCTGTTGTAGCGGTGGCTGCTTTCGTGATGCTGTTCGTCACGGGCGTGCTGAAGGTAGCGCAGCTGTCCAACATTGCGGCTCTGCTCGCCGCGGTTATCGCCATCGTCTTGTGGATTCAGATGTACCGTTCCCCTCTGACCACGGATATTGAACGTTCCCGCCTCGTTGGTTTTGTCCCCATGTTCGTGGCATCCGTGGCGTTCTGGTCGTTGTTCCAGCAGCAGTTCACCGTGATTGCGCTGTACTCCGACGAACGCCTGAACCGCAACTTGTTCGGCATGGAGATTCCTCCGGGAGTGGTGCAGTCTATCAACCCGCTATTCATCATCCTGTTCGCTGCCGTGTTCGGTGCGCTGTGGACGAAGCTGGGGGACAAGCAGCCTTCCTACGCAGTGAAGTTCTCCATGGCCCTTGGCCTGATCGGCGTGGCGCTGCTGCTGTTCATTCCGTTCGCCGGTGGTGGCGCGAACTCCACGCCGATGTGGGTGATGGTACTGATTCTGTTCCTGTTCACGATGGGCGAGCTGATGCTCAGCCCGGTGGGTAACTCCATGGCCACCCGTTTGGCGCCGAAGGCGTTCCCCACCCGTATGTTCGGCCTGTGGCTGCTATCTATCAGCCTGGGTACTGCTCTTTCGGGCAGCCTGGCGGGCTTCTACAACCCGGACGACGCCTCCGCGGAGCGCACCTACTTCCTGGCGATGTTCGCGGTCATGATTGCCCTCGGCGCGCTGATCTTCCTGGCACGGAAGTGGATCGTTAAGAAGTTCGTGGACGTCCACTAACTTCCAACTAGGTTTCCCCCTCTCACCCCACGCGCACAAGCTCGTGGGGTGTTGTGTTGATCGGGTCTACCTTTTCTGACGCCACGATCACAATGTCTTCGATGCGTGCGCCCCACTGACCGGGGATGTAGATGCCGGGTTCGATGGAGAAGGCCATGCCCTCCTCGATTACGAAGTCGTTACCGGCGATGATGTACGGCTCCTCGTGGCAGGATAGGCCGATTCCGTGGCCGGTGCGGTGGATGAAGTACTCGCCGTAGCCGGCTTCGTCGATAATGTCGCGGACGACCTTGTCCACGTCGCCGGCCGTCACACCGGGCTTGGCGAACTCCAGCCCGGCCTCCTGGGCGCGCTGCAGCACGTCGTAAATCTTCTGCTGCTCGTCCGTGGGCTCACCGACGACGTAGGTGCGGGTGCAGTCCGAGTGGTAGCCGCTGGCCAGGGTGCCGCCGATGTCGACAACAACCACGTCGCCGGACTCGATCACACGGTCGGAGTGATCGTGGTGCGGGTCGGCGCCGTGCGGGCCGGAGCCGACGATGATGAAGTCCACCACCTCGTGCTCTTCGAGGATGAGGCGCTCCAGTTCCTTGGCCACGTCGTTCTCGGTCACGCCTGCGCGCAGCAGGTTCGGGACCTGGCGGTGGACTGCGTCAATGGCGGCACTTGCGTGGCGGAGCTCGGCAAGCTCTTCGTCGTCCTTGCGGATGAACGCCTGGGCCAGCACCTGGGTGGCATTCACGGTGGAGATGCCGCGGGACTGCAGCTCCAGCAGGTGGTCTGCAGTCATGGCCGCGCTGACAGCGTAGGAACCTTCGGCGATATAGCCGTAGGGGTCCTCGCCGTCGTTCCACCCGATGATCTCCACGCCGAGCTTGCCCGCCACGGACTTCTTCAGGTCAGCGACATCCACGCCGGGAACGATGATGCGGGTGGCGTCCTTAGTAAGAACCAGAGCCGTGAACCGCTCATGCGTGCTTATCTTCGACGAGATCAGGTACTCCATGTCCGGGCCAGGGGTGGCGATCACGCCGTCCAGGCCCGCCTGTGCGGCGATGTCGCGGACGGTGGAGAGACGTTTGCTAAACGTTTCGGTTGGGAAGAATTCGCTCATGGCCACCAGGGTACGCCCCGGGGTTTGGGGGAGCGGTGGGGAGTGGGGCAGTCGGCGAGGAAGAGGGGCGGGGCAGCTATCCGCTGCAGTTGGGGCCTTCGGTGAGAACTACGTTCGGGACGCCCAGCTCGCGCAGGTAACGCTCCGTGTAGCAGGGGCCGAAGCCGCTATCGTACTCATTGTCCTGGGGGACTAGCTTCCATTCGGCGCCATCGAACTTGTATAGGGCAAGTCCACCAGAGCCGTAGCGGCCAACGATCGCCCATCTCCCATCGCAATACTTAGACACGAGGTTATCGGTCCCTGGTTGGTAGGTGGCATGGTCAACATCCGGCCAGATACATTCGCCCTTAACAGGCTCTTCAGGTGACTTGGACGACTCGTGGGCATCTTGTTCTGGCGTCGAGGAACCAAGAGTGGGATTGGGCTTCCGCTTCTTGGACTCGCTGAATTCTTCGCGGGACTCGGTGGTTTCCGAGCCTTCCTGCTCGCTGGCTTCTGAGGAGACTGTGGACGTGGTGGAATCCTCCGCGACGGCCTCTGTTACATCGCCTTCGTCATCCGAACACGATGCGAGAGCGAGGGGGAGTAGGCCAGCGAAAACGAGGGCGCCGATTCGGCGGCGGAGGCGTGGAGAGTGTGGAGTGAGATTCATGAATCTGATTCTTTCAGATTCTCCAAGGAAATCTCTTAGCTACGCGAAGAATTCTGAGCCTCTAGGAGTGCATTCCGAAGCTCTTCATCGCATGCGTAAACGAACAGACCGTGTACACCGCGCGTCATCAGCACGTAGAGCTGGTTCCACAGGAGCGTGTCTGACAGAAGCTCCTTGCCGGAGCCATCGCTCATTGTCCGCTTATTGGTTGCAGCTCTAAAGAAACTCTCGTCCGGTGAGATTTCAATCTTTCCATCGCGAAGCTTTACCGACGGTCCGATAATGACACCCACATAGTTTAAGTCGAAGCCTTGAATTGTATAGACGGAACCAACCTCGCCAATAGTCTGAGGTTGTTCTGCCCAGGCAAGCTTCTTCCGTCTAGTTGCAGCGTCAATGGTGATTTCCCTGTTCCAAGGCATAAAGAAGTCACCGATGGAGACTCCCCAAAAACCGCCGTTTTCTGGTTTTCTAGCAGCGTTATACGGCCAGTCATAAGTCGCCACCATTCTGCTTAAGCCACGATCCGTGTTGGAGGCTTTCTTGTTGACTGCGGTCCGCATAGCTTCGACATCTGCAAAGAATTCCACGTGATACCCCTTAGAATCCCGATGATGTGAATCTAGGCTCAGACCAGCAATCTTCCGTTCTTCGAAGAAGGTCTCAAACCATTTAAGAGTGCTTTGGGAAGCAGACATCCGCATCTGATTCTTTAAGAGAATCTGTGAACGCTTCTCCTCAGGCACAAGTTCTTGGGGTTCCTTCTCCCACCACTGGTTTGCTTGCAAAACCTGCCGCGCATCGTAAACAGCAACGGTGACTCTTGCCCGATTGATGATGTCTAAGAGTTGGTTATCGCCCCGGTAACTCTGCTTGCCTTGTGTCCACAACAAGTGCGCCTCGTCGATCAGCGCCAAATCAACCTTCTCACCGAGCGGAGTCTGGTTGATGAACTTAGTCGGCTTCAAGACCCGTTCGTTGCTCTTCGAGTGGAGTCCCAGCTTTTCTGCGATCTGGGTGTAGACATTCACCTGTTCGTCGTGATTGACGATCAGGTAGGCATCAAGCTGATGCTCGCCACCGTCTTTCGTGGTTACAGGGTTTTGCATGATGTCGTAAAACAGGCTGCTCAAAAGCACTGTCTTCCCGGCACCGGCCTCGCCCTCAACCATGACAAGATTGCCTTGCGAGTCTGCATGGATCTTTTCGTAGAGGACTTCCATGATCTCGCGCTTTGCCTTAACTTGCTCCTCGGTCAAGCTGTGGAAAGGGGAGGCTTTATACAGTGCGGAATCGTAGATTTTCTCCAGCTCTGGAAACAGGTTTGAATCAATCGTTTGGAGCTGTTCCCAGATCTCGTGGAATACCTCGTTGAATCGCTCTTTGGTGTAGTAATCCAACTGGTCGTTGCTACGCCGGTTCTCGAGCTTCTTTACCGCATCTACACTTGAGAGCATCAGCATTAGACGATTTTCGACGTCCAGAGTCAATGACTTATTGAACAGCTCATGGCCGAGCACAATTAGGTTGCTGTTCTTAGAGTTCTTGAGCTTCGTCCAGGCTGTATCGTCTTTCCTGGTGTTTCTCAGGTGCGAGGTTGTGCGCTGCACAATATCAGTGGTCTCGCCCACGTAAGCGGTGTACTGCTTAGTGTTGCTGTTTTGCTCGTCTTTGATGACATAAACGACCGGAAAATTGTAAAGAAGATCTTCGTCGGTTTTGACGTCCTGATCTCTGTAGGTGCCCACACGGTCATTCTCTTCGCGAAAACCCTTTAGCTCCTGTACCCCGGCTTCGCTGAAAGAAACTATTTTTGTGGTAGCTCTAGTGCCAGATTGATTACGCAATTCGTTACTCTTTTGGATGGATTCGTCTCGATAATCCAGTCGAAGTCTTCCCTAACCCCGCACAACCTTCACGGTCACGCCGCCGAAAATGGACAGCCCGCGGATCAGCAGCAGGGGAGCGTCCGCCGGCAGACTGTTTGGGTGGATCGCACCGTTTTCCACCACCAGCTCGTTGCCGCCGAAAATGCCAAGGCCACCCACATCAACGCGCACGCCTTCCGGCACCAGCACATCCGCTCCGCCAAAGCAGCTATTCAGCCACAGCGTGGTCACCGGATCGCTGAAACGGCATTCCCGCAGGTCAAAGTCCGAACCCCCGAAGATATTGAAGTTCCAGTGCTCCTTCGGTACCTGCCACGCCGCCTTCGTCACCCCGCCGAATATCGCCAGGCTGAAGCCCGTCTCGGAACCCCCGCCAGTCACCAGCGACCGCGACCGCGCAAGTACCATCTCGCGGTGACGTTGGGCGTCCGAAGCCTGGTGAGCAGCCCACTCCACGTCACTCGGCGCGCGGTGCGCAACCGCAGTGCTCGAGCCAGGTCCAAAGAGCACCCCCGCAGGCTCGTCCACCAGATCGTCCAGCAAGTCCACTAACTCGCTACGCTGGGTAGCAGCATGCGCCTGGCCCGACCTCTCGTCGAACTCTGCGATAGTCAGCTGACCATCGGCCATCGCCTTGGACAGCGCCTCCACGGCAGCGGATCGTTCCTGGTCAGTGCAGCGCTTGTCTTTGTACTCGCTCATGGTTTTACCCTACTAAAGGAGTTCCCCATTCTCTCTCCATATCGCGTAAACCTGGACTGGCTCTGGGGCACCCCACCCGGCAATGACGGCACGCCCGCCACTGTTCGCGCCGCTCTTTTTGGTGTTGACGCCCACTCTTCAGCCGAAGCCTGGCTCCGTACCCTCTCTGCGGATGAGGACGGCCGGCGGGGCGAGGGAGGCTGGGGTGCCGAAATAGCCAACCCCGACGATACGGCCGGCCCGGCGTTGGTGGACATCACCTCCGCCGGCGAGGATGTGGCCGACGGAATCGAGGACGGCACGCAGAACCTCTACGAGTTCCTTGCTGAACGTGCCACCCGCGCTAGCGAGCTGACCGTGGAGTGGCGCGAGCTGCCGCGAACCTAGCGCATGCCGCTACTTGTCGTCATTCTCCAGCGGGCCGAGCTCCGCGACCAAGACCTCCTGAGCGACCTTCATCGCCGACAGGGCAGCGGGCGCGCCACAGTAGCCGGAAGCGTGGATGATCGCCTCCGTGATCTCCGTGCGAGTCAGGCCGTTCTCTAGTGCACCGCGGACGTGCCCGCGCAGCTCCTCAGTCGCGCGCAGCGCCACCAGCATGCCGATGTTCAGCAGGCTGCGGTCGCGGCGGGCCAGGCCGTCGCGGGTCCAGACGGAACCCCACACGGTCTCGGTGACGTGCTTCTGCAGCGCCTCGCCATCGGAGCCCGCGTTACGCTCGAGGGCAGCATCCACGAATGCGTCGCCCATTACTTCCCGGCGGACCTGAATGCCCGCCTCAAAACGCTTGTCGTCGGTGGCCGGATTCTGGCTTGCGGGGTTTTCGCTGGTCATGGTTGTGATTCTCCTAAAGTTTTGGGAAAGATTGTGTGTCTAAAATTTTTCGGCGCTAGGGAGTAGCTGCACAGGGGGTATCTACTTCCGCAGTAGGTTCTCCAGCTGGCGGGCGGATTCCTTCAAATCCGCGCCGAACTTCTCTGCCGGATGCTCGCCCATGCGGGCCACCGGCCCGGAGATGGAAAGGCAAGCGATCACCGTGCGGTTCTGTGCGTCCGTCCCGTAGACCGGCACGGAGGCCGAAGCTAGGGAAGGGTCGCGCTCGGCGGAGGATTCCGCGATCCCCTCGGCGGCGATCTTCTCCAGCTCCTCGCGTGTGTACGCGGCATCAGGTAGCACCTGGTTCTGGAACGCCTCCGGCGCATAAGCAACCAACAACTTGGCCGCGGAGCCGGCAGCCAACGTCATTCGGTGGCCCACCGGAACCGTATCCCGCAGGCCGGTGGCGGGCTCGGCGTTGGCGATGCACACGCGCTCCATCCCGGAGAGGCGGTATAGCTGCACGGACTCGCCAGTCTTTGCCATGAGGTCGGGCAGGATGAACTCTGCGGCGTCCTCAAGACGAGAAGAGGTAGACGGCGCCATCTCGGACAGGGCTGGTCCAGTGACCCACGCACCGTCAACCCCGCGCTCGATCAACCGGTGCTTCTCCAGCGCGACGGCGATACGGTGCGCCGTGGCGCGCGGCAGGCCGGTGATGGCGCACAGATCGGAAAGGTTGCGGGGCTCCGCTGCGATCACCGTTAAAATGAAGATCGCACGGTCCAAAACTTGAATGCCGCTCGTTGCGGGAATTTCCGTATTGTGTCCCATGGTTTGATACTATACATTCCATCCAGTGGAACTGTATAGCGGACACAGAGGAGAGACCGTGACGAACCAACCCCTAACCCTCGCGGAAAAAGTCTGGCGCGACCACATCGTTGCAGCCGGAGAAAACGGCGGCCCCGACCTGCTGTACATCGACCTGCACCTGGTGCACGAAGTTACCTCGCCCCAGGCATTCGACGGCCTGCGCCAGGCCGGCCGCAAGGTCCGCCGCCCGGACCTGACCATCGCCACCGAGGACCACAACGTTCCCACCGTTGGCGTGAAGACTGGCAACCTGCAGGAAATCCAGGAGCCCACCAGCCGTTTGCAGGTATCCACCCTGCGCGACAACGCCAAGGAATTCGGCATCCGGCTGCACTCCATGGGCGACATTGAACAGGGCATCGTCCACACCGTCGGCCCCCAGCTGGGCCTGACCCAGCCCGGCATGACCGTCGTTTGCGGCGACTCGCACACCTCCACCCACGGCGCCTTCGGCTCCATCGCCATGGGTATCGGCACCAGCGAGGTCGAGCACGTACTGGCCACCCAGACCCTGCCGCTGAAGCCCTTCAAGACCATGGCCATCGAGGTATCCGGCGAACTGCAGCCGGGCGTGACCTCCAAGGATCTGATCCTGGCCATCATCGCCAAGATCGGCACCGGCGGCGGCCAGGGGCACATCATCGAATACCGGGGCGAGGCAATCGAGAAGCTGTCCATGGAAGCCCGCATGACCATGTGCAACATGTCCATCGAGGCCGGCGCCCGCGCGGGCATGATCGCCCCCGACCAGACCACCTTCGACTACCTCGAAGGCCGCCCGCACGCGCCGAAGGGCGCGGACTGGGACGCAGCCGTGGAGTACTGGAAGTCCCTGCGCACCGACGACGACGCGCAGTTCGATACGGTCGTCCACATCGACGGCTCCGCTCTGACCCCCTTCGTCACCTGGGGCACCAACCCC
>NZ_CALLDG010000100.1 GCF_937999985.1 uncultured Corynebacterium sp. | reverse complement strand
ATGGGCACGATGATCTGCTATGCGGTCATCATGGTGCTGTGCCTTGTGTGGCTGTGCTTGCTGGCCCGGCTGCTGCTGGCCTGCCGACTGGGGCGCCGGACGGCCCGCAGCTTGGGGCGCCTGTCCGCTGACGCTGTGCCCCAGCTCACGGACTCGCTCGGCGGTCGCACGCACGGCGCGCTGCTCGCCCTCGTCGAAGTTCTCACCGGTCAGCTCCGCCAGCTGCTTGCGCATGTGAGCCAGCTCCGCACGCAGCTCCTCCAGATGCTTATCGCGCTGATCCTGGGACTTCTTGGCCTCTGCGGCATACTTCGCCTGCGTCGCAGCCTCGCGCTTTTCCAGCTGTGCGCGCTCGTGTTCCAGCTGCGACTGGAAGTAGCTCTCCTGGTTCTCCGCCTGTTCGCGCGCCAGTTTCAGGGCACCTGAGTAGCGCAGCACCAGCACCACGCCGAAGAAGGCAGCCCAGAGGGCGGCGATAAGCGCCACCTTCAACCAACCATCGGAATCCATGAACAGCATCAGCACGCTGGCCAGCAGCGCCAGAACCACCAAGCCGAACATGAGGAAGCGGGAGAGCCCCGAAGGCTCGTTGGCCGCCACGGAAGAGCCCTGTAAGTCCGAGCCCTGGAAGTTGGAGTCGTCCTCGTACCCCAGGGATTCCAGGGACTGGTGCCCGTCGAAGGGCTGCGACTGCGGCTGGTGAGACTGCTGTGGCTTAGGAGACTGCTGGAAGCTCATGGACAACACACTACCCAACGTCGAGCCCGTTGGGCGTTAATGGCGCATCTGGCGGTGGTGCTTCGCAGCTGCGCTCCAACCAAACCCCGGCCGCAACGGCCGCCAGAGCTCCCAACGCTCCGGCGATCACGCCCGGCACATCAGCCTCCGCGGCCATGAGGTGCCCAGCGTTCGGCAGCACATAAAGTCCCGCCCCGACGAACACTCCCAGGAACACCGACCCGGCCCACGCCGTGGCCTGGCCGAGCGCCAGCCACTGAACCACAGTCGTCGGCTGCATCTGCGTGCGATCCATCCCCACCCCGCTGCTGCTGCCAATGCGCTTGCGGATCACCCAGCCCGCCACGGCGCACACGATTGCAAAGACCCACAGCAGCACGGAGCCTGTGGTTTTAATCGGCGGGAAACTTCCATAGAAGCTCAGCGTGCTGACCCAGGCGATGAGGGCGCACACGATCGCCACGACAGCCAGCGTGGAGATCTTCGTGCGCTTCAGCGGGCTCATGTGCTGCCTCTTTATCCCTAGTCTTTGGCCCTAGTCTTTATCCCTAGTCTTTGGCCCTAGCCTTCAGCCCTCGCCAGAGCTCGAAAGTTCGGATGGATCCGCCGGGACGATGGCTTCCCGCTCGGCGGGATCAACCTCTTCCAGCCATTCCAGGATGCCTCGTCCACCCAAGGTACACCAGGGTTCCCGGGCCAACTGCAAGTCGCTCAGCGGCACCAGCACAAACGCCCGCTCGTGGGCGTAGGGGTGCGGAATAACCAGCTCAAACCCCCACTTCCCCTGAGATTGCAGGGGCTGGGACTGGGCGTCAAAACCAAAAAGAATGTCCACATCGACGGTGCGCGGGCCCCACCGGACTTCGCGCTCCCGCCCCGCGACAGCCTCGGCGAATTGGCAGTGGTGCAGCAGCGCGAGCGGATCCAGCGACGTGCGCACGGCCACCACGGAGTTGCGGAACTCCTGCTGTTCCACCCCACCCCACGGCGGGGTGACGAAGATCCGCGACTTCTCCACAATCTCGATGGCCGGGTGCATCGCCAGCAGCTCATAGGCGCGTTCGATCTGTGCGGTGGGGCTGCCCACGTCGCCGGGCATGTTCGAGCCGATTCCCAGGAAGGCTGTAATCATCGCTTGGACCTCCGAGCCACCACCCGCACGTCGCCGAACGGATGGGCGATCGGCGCCTGTGGCTTGTGCACCGTGACCTCCACGGCGTACACCCCGCCCAGCTCCGCAATCTGGTCGGCGATGTTCGAAGCCAGAGTTTCGATCAGGTCGTGGCCTTCCTGCACCTCCACCGCGTTCACTGCGATGTCAGCCAGCTGCACGTAGTTGATCGTGTCTTCCAACGAGTCCGAATCCGCCGCGGCGCGGAAGTCCGTCCACACCACCATGTCCACGATGAACTTCTGGCCGGTGTCCTTTTCGTGCGAAAACACGCCGTGGTGGCCGAATGCCTCCACGCCGATGAGCTCGATGCGGTCAGCCACGTCGCGCCCTCCATTGCTCGTCGATGTCGGGGCCGCGTCCGGTGGCTATGGCGTGTGCAACGTCCACTGCGGCCCGTGTCGGGGCTACTTTATGCACCCGGACGGCCCATGCGCCAACTGCCGCCGCCAGCGCGGAGGTGGCCGCCGTCGCATCGTCCGCCGATTCCGGGGTGCCGGGGTTGCCGTCGCTCGCGGGGCGCAGCGCGGTGAGGAAGCGCTTGCGCGAGGCCCCCACCAGCACCGGATAGCCCATCTGCACCAACCGGTCGGTCGCGCCGAGCAGCTGCCAGTTTTCCTGCGGAGTCTTCGCAAACCCGATGCCGGGGTCCAAGTAAATCTGTTTCTTGGTGACGCCTACCGCCTCCGCCGCTTCGATCCTCTGCTCGAGCCAACCGATGACGTGGCCGACGATGTCCTCGCCGTGATCGTGGTAGCCCTCAGCTCCGGCGAAGTCCGCGGCGTTTCCTTTGTTCCAGTGCATGAGGATGATCGGCAGGCCGGATTCCGCAGCCAGCGGAAGCATGTCGGGGTCCGCCAGGCCGCCGGAGACGTCGTTGAGGTAGGTGACGCCCGCTTTCCAGGCGGCCCGCGCCGTGGATGCCCGCATCGTATCGATGCTGGTGGCGATGCCCCGACGGGATAGCTCCTCGATGACGGGGGTGACGCGGGCGGCCTCGACCTCCGGGGCGACGCGGGTGGCGCCTGGGCGGGTGGATTCCCCGCCGACGTCGATGATGTCCGCGCCGTCAGCGACCATCGCCTCGGCGTGTGCCAGCGCAGCCGCAGTGTCCGGATAGGCCCCGCCGTCGGAGAAGGAATCCTCAGTGACGTTGAGGATGCCCATCACGAGGGTGCGCTGGGGTTGGTTTGCGCTGGACTTGTTTGCGCTGGGCTTGTTTGCGCTGGGGTCAGTCACGGTAGAACCAGTCACGGCCGGATCAGCGCCATTGCCTCTGCGCGGGAGGCCGCGTTCTTCTGGAACCCGCCGCGCACCGCGGAGGTCACCGTGTTAGCGCCGGGCTTACGGATGCCGCGCATGGCCATGCACAGGTGTTCGGCCTCGAGCACAACGATCACTGCGGAAGGGTCCAGCTTGTCCACCAGCGCGTCGGCCACCTGCGAGGTCAGGCGTTCCTGAACCTGCGGGCGCTTCGCCAGGCCGTCGATCAGGCGGGCCAGTTTGGACAGGCCAGTGACCTTGCCGGATTCACCGGGGATGTAGCCGATGTGTGCCTTGCCGAAGAAAGGCACCAGGTGGTGCTCGCACATGGAGTAAAAGGTGATGTCGCGCACGAGCACCAGCTCGCGGTGATCCTCGCTGAAGGTCTTGTTGAGAACCTCCGTGGGGTCCTCGTACAGCCCAGCGCACGTCTCGCGGTAGGCGCGAGCCACACGGGCCGGGGTTTCCTGCAGACCTTCGCGGTCGGGGTCTTCGCCGATGGCGAAAAGGAGTTCGCGGATGGCCGCCTCTGCCCGCTCCTGATCGAAGGAGCCGGGGTCTAGCGGCTGTTGTGAGCTATTCACTACTTGTCTTCCTGCCTGTGCTGGCCACCGGACTCGTTGCCGTTGTAGCCACCGTTGTGCTTATCCCAAGGGAACGTCTGCTCTGGCATCTCGCCGCGACGGTACCGCTGCTGCGATTCCTGTGAGTCTTGCGCACCCTGCGCGTCTTGCGGACGCTGCGGCTCTGCCTGCGGCTGCTGCTCGGGCTGCACAGCTTGCTTCTGCTGCGCGGGTTTCTCCGGCTGGTGATCTGGCTGCTCGTTGTCGGGCAGGCGGAAGCCGCGCTCCTCCTCCGGCGCCACCGGGCGGGCGGTGCCTTGCCCCAGCTGGGCTTGCTGGCCATGCTGTACGGGCTGACCCTGCTGGGTCTGTGGGAACTGCTGCTGGCCCTGCTGCAGGCGCTCCGCCTGGCGCTTCTCGTTCTGCGCCTTGCGCTTTTCCATGCGCGCACGGCGGGCGGCGGAGAAGAAATTGGTCTTCTCCGGCGGCTCCTCGCCACGCTCACGGGCCAGCTCGACCGGAGTCTTCACCGGCTCGCGGTGGTCGCACGGGCGGTCCAGATCCTGCATCGGGAAGATGTCCGAGACCTCGCGGGTATCGATGCCCTCGAAGATCGCCTCCAGGTCCGGGCGGCGCAGAGTCTCCTTCTCCAGCAGCTTGGAAGCCAGGGTATCCAGGTAGTCCCGGTTTTCGCGCAGCACGTCGTAGGCCACCTGCTGGGCCTTGTTCATCAGCATGCGCACCTGCTCGTCGATCTGGTTGGCCACGTTCTGGGACGGCTGGTTGCCTCCCTGGCCGCCACGGCCGACAAACGGGTCGCCGTCGTCCTGGCCGTACTTCACCGCACCCACAACGGGGCTCATGCCGTACTCCACCACCATCGCGCGGGCGATGTTCGTGGCCATCTCAATATCCGCAGAAGCACCGGTGGTCGGGTTACCGAAGACCAGTTCCTCGGCGGCGCGACCGCCCATGGCGAAGACCAGGCGGGCGAACAGCTCGGAGCGGTTGTACATGCCCTTGTCGTCCTCGGGGGCGGTCATGGCATGGCCACCGGTGCGGCCGCGCGCCAGGATCGTCACCTTGTAGACGCGGTCGATGTCCTTCATCGCCCAGGCAGCCAGCGTGTGGCCGCCCTCGTGGTAGGCGGTGACCTTCTTCTCGTGCTCAGAGATGATCTTCGAGCTGCGGCGCGGTCCACCCACCACGCGGTCGGTGGCCTCTTCCAGCGCGTCGGCGGTAATCACGTTGCCGTCCACGCGGGCAGTCAGCAGGGCAGCCTCGTTCAGTACGTTCTCCAGATCCGCACCGGACATGCCCGCGGTGCGCTTGGCCAGCGACTTCAGATCCACATCCTTAGCCAGCGGCTTGTCCTTCGCGTGGACGTTCAGGATCTGCTCGCGGCCCGCCAGGTCCGGGTTGGTCACCGGGATCTGGCGGTCGAAGCGGCCCGGGCGCAGCAGCGCCGGGTCCAGGATGTCCGGACGGTTGGTGGCGGCCATCAGGATCACTCCGTCGCGGTCGCCGAAGCCGTCCATCTCCACCAGCAGCTGGTTCAGGGTCTGTTCACGCTCGTCGTGACCGCCGCCCATGCCGGCGCCGCGCTGGCGGCCGACCGCGTCGATCTCATCGACGAAGATAATGCACGGCGAGTTTTCCTTGGCCTGCTTGAACAGGTCACGCACGCGGGAGGCACCCACACCGACGAACATCTCCACGAAGTCGGAACCGGAGATGGTGAAAAAGGGCACGCCTGCCTCGCCGGCCACGGCGCGGGCCAGCAGCGTCTTACCCGTACCGGGCGGGCCGTACAGCAGCACGCCGCGCGGGATTTTCGCTCCCAGCGCCTCGTAGCGGCTCGGGTCGGTCAGGAAGTCGCGGATCTCGTCCAGCTCCTCCACAGCCTCGTCGGCTCCAGCGACGTCGTCGAAGGTCGTGTCCGGGTTGTCTTTATTCAGCTGCTTGGCAGTGGACTTACCAAAGCCGAAGGCGCCCATGCCGCTACCGCCCTGCATGCGGGACAGCATGAACATCAGCAGGCCGAAGATCAGCAGCATCGGAAGCAGCATCACCAGCAGGCTGCCCAGGAAGCTATCCTCGGTGACCTTGGTGTTGTACTTCTCCGCCTCGGACTTCTTCACCGCGTCGAAGATCTCGGGCGCGGCCCGGCCGGGGTACTTCGCGATGACCTGCTCGATGTCCTTCTTGCCATCGACCTCGATAGAGTCCTTCAGCTTCAGCTGTACCTGCTGCTCACGATCGTTGATCTGAGCTTCCTTGACGTTCTTGTCTTCCAGCTGCTTCAGCGCTATTGAAGTCTCGACTTCGTCGTAGCCGCGGGCGTCATCAGTTAAAACACCGAACGCATAGATCGCGATGAGGATCACAGAGACAATGCCCGCGATCCTCAGTACCTTCTTCTTGTCCATATTTCCTAGAGTGTTGTTGGTTTAAAATGCCGTGCGAACAGCGTTCTATGTCGCTTAAATCTAGCGCTTTACTGGTAAACGCGCGGGTGCAGGGTGCCCACGTAGGGCAGGTCGCGGTAGCGCTCGGCAAAGTCCAAGCCATAGCCCACAACGAACTCGTGGGGGATGTCAACGCCGACCTCGGCCAGGTCGATCTGTACCTTCTGTGCCTCCGGCTTGCGCAGCAGCGTAACGACGGACAGCGACTTCGGGTTGCGGTTGCGCAGGTTCTTCAGCAGCCAGGAAAGGGTCAGGCCGGAGTCGATGATGTCTTCAACGATCACCACGTTGCGACCCTCGATGTCGCGGTCCAGGTCCTTCAGGATGCGCACCACGCCGGAGGAGCTGGTGGAGTTTCCGTAGGAGCTCACGGCCATGAACTCCAGCTGCGTCGGGATGTCGATCGCCCGCGCGAAGTCGGTGATGAAGAACACCGCACCTTTCAACACGCAGATCAGGATGAGGTCGTCTTCCTCGTCGCGGAAACGGTCAGCGGTGGCCTTGGCCAGCTCGTTGATGCGGGCGTGCAGCGTTTCCTCGTCGATGAGGACACTTTCTAGATCGTCGCCGTAAGGGTTTTCCGGGACATTGAAGTTCTTCTCGCTGTGCATCGCAGACCTCGTTTTCCTCGCTTGTTTCGCAGTGCTTTCGCAGTGTGGCTTCGCTGTCTTGGCTCCGCTGCATTGGCTTCGCCATTTTGTGCCTGCCTGGCATTCTAGCGCGCAGCTGCTACCTGGGGACAGTCGCTAACTGTAGGTAACCGTCGCGACGTTGCACGACCAGGCGGTGGGTGCGCCGTTGCTCGGTAGATGCAGGTAGGTTCTGTGGCCACGGCACTGCTGCCCCTCCCTGCCCTTTCCATGCGATGACCAGCGCGTCTATCGCGTTGAGGTGTGCGCTCGTGAGGGGGCCAGCTTTGTCTGCCAGCCATTGTTTGAGCGCCCTGCGCCGAAGTGCCGCCGGTTGCTGTTGTAGTTCGGTGCAGTTTAATGACGCCCCCTCCTCCGCCGCCTGAAGTTCCCGCCCAGCGAGCGCGTCGAGCAGCTCGACGTCTTCGCGGAGCATCTGCGCGGTGCGGGCCATGTTCGCACCGATGTGCTCCCCGAGCGCATCTTGCAGGTAGGGCAGCACGTGGGTGCGGATGCGGCTGCGCAGGTAGGCGTCGCTGGAGTTGTGCGGATCCTCCCACCAGCTAAGGCCGGCGGCGCGGCATTCTGCCTCCGTGTCCGCGCGAGTGCAGTTCAGCAGTGGGCGGCCGAGCCACGCGGCCCCTGCGGCCACGGCCGCGTGGTCGGTGTGTACGGATCGCATCCCGGCGATGGCTTCCGCCCCGGAGCCGCGGACCAGCCCGATGAGCATCCCTTCTGCGTCGTCATTCGCCGTGTGAGCCACCAGGAGGGGCCGCCCGGCGGCCGCCGCACCGAGGGCTTCGTAGCGCGCCTGGCGCGCCGGCCCCTCCCCCGGGCCTTCCACGTCGACGGTGCGGATCTCCGCAGTCGCCCCTAGGGTCAGCGCGGCATCCGCGGCCTGCCGCGCCACCTGCGCGGAGCCTTCCTGCAGCTGATGGTCCACCACCACCGCGTGAACTTTCACCCCGCAGCGCAGCAGGCCGTGCACCAGCGCCAGGGAGTCCGCCCCGCCGGAGAGCCCCGCTGCCACCCCGGCGCGAACCTGTTCCGCGCGCGCTGCGGACTCGGGGCTGGTTTCCAGCTCTCGCAGCCAGACTCGGATCTGCGACTGCACACTCATGGCTTACTCGGCTGAACGCACCGCGTTCGCCAACCGATCCAGCGCCGGGCGAGCGGAGTTCGGATCGGACTCATTGGAGAGGAAAGCAAACGTCAGCGCCCGCCCCGAGTCCGTCATAACCGTCCCGGCCAGGGCGTTCACGCCGGAAAGAGTGCCGGTCTTGGCACGCACCCAGCCGGCGGAGTCTTCCGAACCAGAGCCGGAACCATAGCGCGCCTCCAGCGTGCCCTCCACGCTGGCGACCGGCAGCATATCCAGGATGTCGCGCACCTCCTTGTTGGAGAGCACCCCGTCTAGTTCGTGGGCAGTTAGGCGGTTCTTCTCGCTCATGCCGGAGTTATCAAAGAGCGTTGCGTCCTTGGTATCGATCCCGTGCTCCTTCAGCACGTCGAGCGTCGCGCTCGTGGCGCCCTCGAAGGTCTGCGGCTCGCCCTGGGACTTCGCAATCTCTCGGCCAATGGCCTCGGCCATGATGTTGTCGCTGTGCACCAGCATGTCGCGCAAGCGCACGTTCAGCGGCGCGGACTGAACGGTTGCGATGGGGTCTTGGTCGCCGAGACTGGGCGTCATTTCCTTAGCAACACTAGCAACCGTGACCTCCGCATCCGCGCCGAGCGCATCGGCGAGAGCGCGCCCCACATCCTCGCCAGGGTTGTGGGAGCGGGCGGAATCGGAGGTATAAGGATCGAGGCGACCGGCATCAAGCATGACGGCATCCAGGTTGGCGATGTTGCCGCCGTCGATGTCCTCACGGTCCCAGGTCTTGTTGAAAAGGTCGCCGGAACGGATCGAGTTATCCACGACGATGGAGGTCACAGCTTGGCCGCCCAGCTTCTTCTTCGCCTTCTCGGCCAGCTTGGTTACCGAGGCGGCATCGGTGAAGAAGCCCTCGCCATCGCGGGACAGCGACACATCGCCATCGCTGCGCAGGATCAGCCGACCCGGATCATTCGGATCCTGCAGTAGGTCGGTGGACCAGCGGCTATCTTCGTCCAGCGCCAGGATCGCGGCGGCTGCAGTGTACAGCTTGGTGGCAGAAGCCGGGGTGAGCTTCCGGTTCTCGTCCTTCGCCCACAGCACCTCGCCGGTCTCAACATCGGTGACGGAGGCGGACAGCACTCCCAGAGCCGGA
>NZ_CALLDG010000099.1 GCF_937999985.1 uncultured Corynebacterium sp. | reverse complement strand
GGTCCGTGATGGACACGATGGTGTTGTTGAAGGTGGACTTGATGTATGCGTGGCCGTTGGCCACATTCTTCTTGACGACGCGACGGCCAGTGCGGCGCGCGCCGGAACGAGTCTTCGGAGGCATAGGTTACTTCTTCTTTCCTGCGATCGTCTTCTTTGGGCCCTTACGGGTACGAGCATTGGTCTTGGTGCGCTGACCGCGGACCGGCA
Source organism: uncultured Corynebacterium sp. (assembly GCF_937999985.1). Lineage (GTDB taxonomy): Bacteria > Actinomycetota > Actinomycetes > Mycobacteriales > Mycobacteriaceae > Corynebacterium. The sequence continues at coordinate 3,645 of NZ_CALLDG010000099.1, read as the reverse complement.
GGCCACGGCGGTGGCGCAGGCCCTGGTAGGAACCAATCTCGATCTTGCGGCGAATATCGGCCTGGATCTCGCGGCGGAGGTCACCCTCCACCTTCCAGGTGTTCTCGATAACGTCACGCAGAGCGGACAGCTGCTCGTCGGTCAGATCCTTGGAGCGAAGATCAGGGGAGATGCCGGTCTTTTCCAGCAGCTCCTTGGAACGGGCGGGGCCGATTCCGAAGATGTAGGTCAGTGCGACCTCCATGCGCTTCTCGCGTGGCAGGTCAACACCAGCAAGGCGTGCCATAGGGCATTTTCCTTCCGGTTTAGCGACGGTTTTCTCCACACTCGTCCCTTTTGATCCTTCGAGTATTTCGCCAACAGTCACGGAAGAGACTGTTCGGGCACCGAGTGCCTTGAATGCGCGAAACCAACACCCCAACTATTGGGGTGTTGGAAGGAGGGCTCCGGCCGCCGCGGCCAGAGGTAGTGACCAAGTATCTGCAACCTCGGGGGTGCTGCTACTTAGATTGGATGTATGGAGGCTTAACGTTTTACTTGTAGCGGTAAACGATACGCCCACGGGTCAGGTCGTAGGGAGACAGCTCCACGACGACCCGATCCTCGGGGAGAATACGGATGTAGTGCTGGCGCATCTTGCCGGAAATGTGGGCCAAAACCTTGTGGCCGTTGTCCAGTTCGACACGGAACATCGCATTTGGCAGGGGCTCGACGATGCGGCCCTCAACCTCGATGGCGCCTTCTTTTGCCATATCCTCCAACGTTTCCCCAGCTCAACTAGCTGGTATGGGTGATGTTTTGCTACATACGGTGCATTCTCAGAACCCCCGCCACGGTAGCCACCTAGGGTACCTACCGATGCGAAAGCCTCATGCACCAACTGCATACAATACACGCGACCTGGGCAGATGCCAAAACGCTCGCCCCAGCCCCTCTTGAAAGCTAGCGCGAGCGTTTGTCCACTCAAACAGCGGAGCCTCTAAGCGGTCTGCTCCTCGCGGCGCAGCTCGCCCTTCGCCAGGCGGTTCACGGTCATCGCAATCGCACCGTCGCCAGTGACGTTACATGCGGTACCGAAGGAGTCGATGGCGATGTAAGCGGCAATCATCAGCGCCACCTGCCCATCGTCGAAGCCCAGCTGGGACTGCAGCAGACCCACGGCCGCCATAATCGCACCACCCGGCACACCCGGGGCAGCGATCATCATCACGCCCAGCAGGAAGATGAAGCCCAGAGCCATGCCCGCGGTCATATCCACGCCGGTCATGTACACGATGGAGAACGCGAACAGAGCGATCTTCTGCATGGAGCCGGATAGGTGCACCGTTGCACACAGCGGCACCACGAAGTCGGCCACGGACTGGGATACACCGTTCTTGCGGGTGCATTCCAGGGTCACTGGGATGGTTGCCGCAGAAGAGGAGGTACCCAGTGCGGTGAAGTACGCGGGCAGCATGTTCTTCAGCGCCGTGAACGGGTTGCGCTGTGCAAAGAACCCAGCCAGCAGGTACTGCAGCGCCAGGATCACCCACGTCATCAGTACGGCGAGGATCAGTACCTTAGCGAACTGCGTCAGCGTGAGCTTCAGGTTGCCGTTCATACCCATGGTCAGGAACACACCAAAGATGTAAAACGGCAGCAGCGGGATGATGAAGCTCTGGATGACCTTCATGGTCACCTCGCGCAGCTCCTCCGCGCCCTTGTACAAAACCTCGGTCCGCATCGAAGCCATTGCAATACCCACGGTGAAGGCCAGCAGCAGCGCAGACATCACACCCAGCGGCGGATCCATCTCCACGGAGAAGAACGGCGCCAACGCGCCTTCATCAATATCCTTCGCTTCGATCATGGACTCGTTGCCCAGCAGCGAGGGGTATAGCCCTTCCGCCACGCCATAGGCAATCAAACCGGAAACGATGGTGGAGACGTAGGCGATGCCGGCGGTCACGCCCAGCCACTTGCCTGCCCCGCGCCCCAGGCTAGCGATAGCCGGGGCGATCAGGGCGAAGATCAGAACCGGGACGAAGAATCCCAGGAAGTTGGCGAACAGCCCATTGAAGGTCGCGAACACGCGGCCGGCCCACTCCGGGAAGAAGAGGCTGCAGACGATACCCAGGACGATCGCAACGATGATCTTGAATATTAGCGAATTAAAGAATCGGGATGCATTCATGCTGGCGCTTTCCCTTTGTCAATACTTGTAGGTCCTCAAGAAACGATTATGTTTAGCCTACTCGCAATACTTGATTCCCCAATAATCGCCCGCCGCCCATTAACCCCACCCCTGCTGCCCCCCTCACTACGGCGCTCCCCTACCGCCGCCAATACTGCTGCGCCCCCGACATCGCGTTAGCCGGGCAGGCGGCAGGGGGGGGCGTCACCAAGAGAAAAGAGCTACTTGCGCGGCGTAAGGATCCGCGGGCCGTCGGCGGTCGCGGCGACGGTGTGCTCCCAGTGTGAGGAGAAACTGCCGTCATCGGTAAGCACGGACCACTCGTCGTCCAGCACATAGGAATCCGCCGTGCCCAGCGCCAGCATCGGCTCGATGGCCAGCACAGAGCCCTCCTGGATCTCCGGCCCACGCCCACCGCGGCCCTCGTTAGCCAGGTACGGATCCTCGTGCATGGTGCGGCCGATGCCGTGGCCGCCGTAGCCATCGACAATCCACAGCTCCACGTCGAACTTCCGCGCGGCAGCCTCGGTGGCCTTCTCCAACGCCCAGGAAACGTCCGTCAGGCGGTTGCCGGGCACCATCGCCTTCAGCCCCTCGTACAGCACCCATTCGGTCGCGCGGTTCAGGCGGTCGTGTTCCTCGGCGATCTCGCCGATGCCGAAGGTCCAGGCGGAGTCCCCCACCCAACCGTTGAGCGTGGCGCCGCAGTCAATGGAAATCAGATCCCCCTCCTTCAGCACCACATCTGCTGACGGGATGCCGTGGACGATCATGTCGTTCGGGCTCGCGCAAATGGAACCCGGGAAGCCGCCATAGCCCTTGAAGGTCGGGGTGGCGCCGTGGTCGCGGATGACCTCCTCGGCCACGCGGTCCAGGTCAAGCGTGGTCTTTCCCGGCGCCGCAGCCTTCTTGACCTCCTGCAGCGCCAGCCCGACGATCTCCCCGGCGGCCTGCATCGCATCCAGCTGCTCGGCGGTCTTGGCCGCGATCTTCTTATTCTTTCGCCTAAAGCCCATGTGGTTTCGCTTCTGTTCTCTTTGCTTACTCGTTTTTCTTAGTGACGCCCCCTCGCGGGGCGAATAACCACAAATCCCGCCAGGTCGGACCGTGTGGGGCCGGCTGGCGGGATCAGCGATTCTTGCGCGCGGGGTTTACTTGTCCAGCGCGTTCAGCGTGGTGCAGGAGATGTCCTCCACGGTGCCCTCCGCGTCGATGTTCAGCAGAACGTCCTTGTAGTGGTCGATCAGCGGGGCGGTCTCCTCACGGTAGACCTCCAGGCGGGTGCGAATCGTGTCCTCGTTGTCATCGTTGCGGCCGCGGGCCAGCATGCGATCAACAACAACGTCCTCGGAGACTACGTAGTTGATGACTGCGTCCAGGGAGTGGCCGTCCTCCTGCAGCATCTTCTCCAGCAGCTCTGCCTGTTCGATGGTGCGGGGGAAGCCGTCCAGCAGGAATCCGTCAGCGGCATC
>NZ_CALLDG010000098.1 GCF_937999985.1 uncultured Corynebacterium sp. | reverse complement strand
ACCTGTTCCGCCTCTAAATCCTCCTGACCAGCCCTTATACGTAGGTGGAAATAGTTCGCAAGAACGTTTTGCAAGTTTTCCGACATTTCCCCTGCGGTAGTGCAACGTTTCCGACATCTTGGAGCCGGACAGGCCGGAGCGCAGAGGTGAGCCGGACAGGCCGGAGTGCAGGGCCAGGCAGAACAGGCGTGGCGTGTAGCGAAGAGCCCGCTCGCCCAAGCGTTAGCTTTCAGCTAAGCGCTAACCCCGGTGCTGACGGTAGTAAGCGATGAGGTCGTCGGTGGAGGAGTCGCCGGCGTCACTACGCTCCTCACCAGTAACCGCAGGTAACAGCGCGTTCGCCTGCTTCTTGCCGAGCTCCACACCCCACTGGTCAAAGCTGTTGATGCCCCAGATCACGCCCTGCACGAAAACAATGTGCTCGTACAGTGCGATCAGCGCACCCAGCGTCTTCGGGGTCAGCTTGTTGGCCAGAATGGTGGTGGTCGGGCGGTTGCCGGGCATCACCTTGTGCGGGACCAGCTCGGGGGCCACGCCCTCCTCCTTCAACTCTTCGGCGTTCTTGCCGAAGGCCAGCACGCGGGTCTGGGCGAAGAAGTTGGACATCAACATGTCGTGCATGCTGGTGGTTCCGTCTGCAGCGACCGCATCGTCGTGCGGGTTGACGAAGCCGATGAAGTCAGCCGGCACCAAGTGTGTGCCCTGGTGCAGCAGCTGGAAGAAGGCGTGCTGGCCGTTGGTGCCGGGCTCGCCCCAGTAGATCTCGCCGGAGGGAACCTCCACCGGGCTGCCATCCAGCTGCACGGACTTGCCGTTGGATTCCATCGTCAGCTGCTGCAGGTAGGCGGGGAAGCGCGCCATGTCCTCGGAATACGGCAGCACCGCGTGCGATTGCGCGCCCAGGAAATCGGTGTACCACACGCCCAGCATGCCCATCAGCACCGGAATGTTCATCTCCAGCGGCTCGGTACGGAAGTGGTCGTCTACCTCGTGGAATCCCTCCAGGAAGCGCATGAAGTCCTGCGGTCCAATGGCGGCCATCAGGGACAGGCCAATGGCGGAGTCCACGGAGTAGCGGCCGCCTACCCAGTCCCAGAACTCGAACATGTTCTTCGTGTCGATGCCGAAGTCCTGCACCTTCTCTGCGGCGGTGGAGACGGCCACGAAGTGCTTGGCGGTGATGTCGCGGATGGCGTCCTCCCCCTCGACGTCCACGCCCTCATCGGCGAGGTTGCGCAGCAGCCAGCGGCGCGCGGCGTGGGCGTTGGCCAGAGTCTCCGAGGTGGTGAAGGTCTTGGAGGCGATGACGAACAGCGTGGACTCGGCATCCAGCCCGTCGAGGGTGCCGGTCACGTCCGCCGGGTCGATGTTGGAGATGAAGTGCGGCGTAATGCCGGCCGTCATGTAGGGGCGTAGCGCCTGTGCGGCCATCGCCGGGCCCAGGTCGGAGCCCCCGATGCCGATGTTCACTACGTGCTTGATGGTGTGCCCGGTCACGCCCTGCCAGGAGCCGGAGCGGAGCGACTTGGCGAAGTCGCGCATGCGGCCCAGCACTGCGTGTACATCGGCGGCCACATCCTGCGTTTCATCCGCCCCGACTGGGATGCTGAACTCCCGGTCGACCGGGATGCGCAGCGCGGTGTGCAGGACGGCACGGTCCTCAGTAGCGTTGATGTGCTCGCCGTCGAACATGGCGCTGCGGTAGTCTTCCAGGCCGCGGGCACGCGCCAGATCCAGCAGCAGGCGCAGGCCGCGCTCGTCGATGAGGTTCTTCGACAGGTCTACGTGCAGCGGACCCACGTTGTAGGTCATGTCGCTGGAGCGTCCCGGCTGTTCGGTGAAGAGCTCTCGTAGTTGGGTGCCGCGCGTTGCGTCGGCGTATTCGGTGAGCTTCTTCCATTCCCGTGTCTTATGTGCGGCTTCGCGTTGTTGTGGCATAGGCACAGCTGGGCTCCTTTCGTCGCTGTAATTATCACTTTCCACGGTAGTGGAAAAGGTGCAGGCGCGTGGCGGTCTGCAAGCCTGCTTCCGAAAGGCGCGTATATGTGGGTGTATGACTTCACTCAACATTCCTTCTGAATTCAGCACTACTCTTCAGGCCGCGGGGCTTTCCTTCGAGGTGCCCACGGGGTTGTTCTTAGGTGGGGCCTGGCGCGCCGGGTCTGCCGGTGAAACTATTTCGGTTATTGACGCCGCCACGGGGAAGCCCTTCGCGGATGTCGCCGCGGCGACAGAGGATGATGCGCGAGAGGCCATGGATAAGGCCGTGGAGGTTCAGGCGGACTGGGCCGAATCCACCCCGCGGGAGCGTTCCGAGCTTCTGCGTCGGCTGTTCGATCTGGTGCACGAGCACGCGGATCAGCTGGCGGCTCTGCAGTCCCTGGAGCTGGGGCGCGCGCTGCCGGATTCCAAGGGCGAGGTGACCTACGCCGCCGAGTATCTGCGCTGGTTCAGTGAGCGGGCAGCGGCTATCGCTGGCGAGTATCGCGTGGCTCCGGCGGGTACTGGGCGCATCGTGACTACGCACCGTCCGGTGGGGCCGGTGCTGGCGATCACCCCGTGGAACTTCCCACTGGCGATGGTGACCCGCAAGCTGGCTCCTGCGCTGGCGGCGGGTTGCACTGTGATTGCTAAGCCGGCGCAGCTGACTCCTCTGACGATGCTTTACTTCGCGGAACTGGGGCATATCGCGGGCATTCCGGATGGTGTGTTCCAGGTGCTGCCGACGTCTTCGGCGCGCCGCGTGTCCGCCCTCTTGGACGACGACCGTCTGCGCAAGCTGACTTTCACCGGTTCCACGGAGGTTGGCCAGGCGCTGGCCGCCACTGCGGCGCAGAAGACGATCCGCACGTCGCTGGAGCTCGGCGGTAACGCGCCTTTCGTTGTGTTGGAGCACGCGGATGTGGACAAGGCCGTGGAGCAGGCCATTGCGGCGAAGATGCGTGGAGCGGGCCAGGTTTGTGTGGCCGCGAACCGCTTCATTGTTCACGAGTCCCTGGCCGAGGAGTTTGAGGCCGGGCTGGTGCAGAAGATGGGCGAGTTCGTGATGGGGCCGGGCACCGACCCGAAGACGACCATGGGGCCACTGGTCAGCCAGGAGCAACGCGATGGAGTGCGCGACATGGTGGCCAAGGCCGTCGAGGAGGGTGCGCACGTTGCCCTCGGCGGTAACGAGGCCTTGGAGACGATGGGGGAGACGCACCCCGACTTGGACCCGAATGGTTTCTGGTATCCCGCCACGGTGCTCACGGGCGTGACGCCACAGTTTGAGATCGCTAACCAGGAGATCTTCGGCCCCGTTGCGGCCGTGCAGCGCGTCTCCAGCGATGAGGAAGCCCTGAAGGTCGCCAACGACACCATCTTCGGCCTGGCTGGCTATGTGATGGGCGAGGATATGAAGAAGACTCTGCGCTTCGCCGAGCGCATGGAGGCTGGCATGGTCGGCGTGAACCGTGGCGCGCTGTCGGATGCATCGGCTCCGTTCGGCGGCGTGAAGCAGTCCGGCCTGGGCCGCGAGGGCGGCTTCGAGGGCATCGAGGAGTACCTCGACACCGTGTATCTGGCGCTCGACGTCTAGGTTCCGGCTAGGGTCAGGCTAGGGTCAGGCTCGGGTCAGGCTCGGTTAGCGCTAGGCCAGTGTGCTGAAGCTGCGGCGCGGGCAGCAGTTCGGCGCTAGGCTGGCGTGCTAGTCGAGAGCGCGGAGCGTGGCCTCGTGCAGCAGGCCGTTGGTGGCGACGGCAGATCCGCCGTGCGGGCCATCCTGCCCGTCCAGGGATGTGAAGCGCCCGCCGGCTTCAGTGATGATCGGCGCCAGCGCCGCCAGATCCCAGAGGCTTACTTCTGGCTCGGCAGCGATGTCCACCGCGCCCTCGGCGACCAGCATGTAGGACCAGAAGTCTCCGTATCCGCGCAGGCGCCACGCGGAATCCGTCAGGTTGATAAGCTGCTCGCGCTTGCCGCAGTCCGCCCAACCGGATAGCGAGGAAATTGCAATCGAGGAGTCCGCGACCTGCGCGACCTTCGACACCTCCAGGCGGCGGGCACCCACCGACGGCACCCCGCCGTCCGAGTTGCCAGTATTGCCAGTGCCACCGGTAGCGCCGGAGCCGCCGGTGGCAGCGCTGGCTGGGGTGTTAAACAGTCGCCATGCGCCGGAGCCTTCGGCGGCCCACCAGCGGCGCCCCAGCGCGGGCGCGGAGACAACCCCCACCACGGGCTTACCGTCCACCAGCAGGCTGATCAGCGTGGCCCACACGGGTACGCCGCGGACAAAGTTCTTGGTTCCGTCGATGGGGTCGATGACCCACTGTCGCCCGGCGAAGGTGACGTCGCCGCCGAATTCCTCTCCCAGCAGGGCGTCCTCCGGGTGATGAGCGGCGATGAGTTCCCGCAGTTCCTTCTCCACGGCGGTGTCTGCGTCGCTCACCGGCGTGAGGTCGGGCTTCGATTCAACGCTCAGGTCGTTCGCCTCGAAGCGCGCCATGGTTATCGCGTCGGCTGCGTCGGCCAGCGACAGCGCCAGGGTCAGGTCATCTGCATATGGGGAAACCGAGTCCGTCATGACACACATGATAATCCCGTGGCGCATGTAAAGCCACGGGAAGAATGTGACTAATGTGACTAGTGGGGTAAGGGGGGGGGAGGTGCAGCCTTCTCGCTAGGCCTCGCGCAGCGCCTTAATGGACTGCTCTACCGCGTCTGGCGCCCCGGCGATGAACCAGGTGGTGCCGTCTTTTTCTTCCTTCTTAGCGACGCCCCCAGCGCCCTCCACCAAAGCACGCCCAGGCAACCAGTCCCAGCTGGCCACGCTGTGCTGCATCCAGCAGCCGAGCTCGCCACCGGCCACGCACGCGAGATCGATGGACGCAGACCCCAGCATGCGCAGCGTGGCAAACTGCGTGCTCACGGCCTTCCAGTTTTTCAGCCGGGTGGCGTCCGCGATGTCCGTGGGGTGCAGGTAGCCGCCCAGGCAGGTCAGTTCCGCTGTGGTATTCGGCAGGCTGATCTCGGCGGCGTCACGAGTAGTAGGAATACCCGAGCCACCAAACCACGTGTAACCCATCGCCGGGCGGTGAACGGCGCCGAACAACAGGGCGTCCGGATCATCCGGGGAGCCCTCGACAAGAGCCAGAGCCGAGCACCAATAATCCGAACCCGTAGTGAAGTTGTACGTGCCATCGACCGGGTCGATCACCCAGGTGCGGCCGGACTTCGACTCCACTGCGGTGCCCTCCTCGCCCAACAGTCCATCCTCGGGGCGGATGGCGCGCAGCGCGTCGGCGATGAACTTCTCGGCCGCGCGATCCGCGGCGGTCACGACATCGCTGACGGACGTCTTCTGCTCCGTATCCAGACCCGTCTGGCGCATACGCCACGCAAGGCGGCCTGCGTTGTACACCAATGCCTGAGCCAGGTGGTGGTCGGAATCATCGACATGCGCCACGATGAACGTCTTGATGATCGCGTTCAGCATGTCCTCTGGGATCGGGGAAGCAGAATCAGAACCGTTAGTAGCCATACATTCCATTGTGCATGCCGCCGGGTAGACTTGCGCATTATGCAACCGGAAGTTTCTGCAGACCTAAGCGACCTGGACGGTACCCTGACCACCATCGAGAAGGTGCTGGACCTCGACGAGCTGGGCGACCGCGCCCGCGAGCTGGAGGAAAAGTCCGCCGACCCCTCCCTGTGGGACGACCCCGACCACGCGCAGCAGGTGACTTCCGAGCTTTCCCGCGTGCAGGCGAAGTTGAAGAAGGTCACGGGGCTGCGCCAACGCCTGGATGACCTGCCGGTGCTCTACGACATGGCCGAGGAAGAAGCTGGGGACGATCCGGACGCAGCTCAGGAAGCGGTGCAGCTGGCCGATGCGGAGCGAGAGGAGCTGCGCCAGGAAATTGAATCGCTCGAGGTCACGACGATGTTGTCGGGGGAGTACGACGAGCGCGAAGCTGTGCTGAACATCCGCAGTGCGGCCGGCGGCGTAGATGCCGCCGACTGGGCAGAAATGCTGCTGCGCATGTACACCCGCTGGGCCGAAAAGGCCGGGCACAAGGTGGAGGTCTACGACATCTCCTACGCCGAGGAGGCCGGCATTAAGTCCGCGACCATCGTCATCCACGGCGAATACATGTACGGCACCCTCTCCGTGGAGCAGGGAACTCACCGCCTGGTGCGCATTTCCCCCTTCGATAACCAGGGACGCCGCCAGACCTCTTTCGCCGAGGTGGAGGTGCTACCAGTGGTGGAGAAGACCGACCACATCGACATTGACGAAAACGACGTGCGCGTGGACGTCTACCGCTCCTCGGGCCCGGGCGGTCAGTCGGTGAACACCACCGACTCGGCGGTGCGCCTGACCCACGTGCCCACCGGCATTGTGGTGACATGCCAGAACGAGAAATCGCAGATTCAGAACAAGGCGTCCGCCATGCGGGTGCTGCAGGCGAAGCTGCTGGAGCGTAAGCGTCAAGAAGAGCAGGCCGAAATGGACGCGCTGAAGGGCGACGGCTCTAACTCCTGGGGTAACCAGATGCGCAACTACGTGCTGCACCCGTACCAGATGGTGAAGGATCTGCGTACGAACGTCGAGGTCAACGATCCCAGCAAGGTGCTGGATGGTGACCTCGACGGCTTCCTGGAGGCCGGCATCCGCTGGCGCATGGTGCAACAGCAGGAAGCGCAGGCCTAGCGCGCTGGACTGCGGCCGCGCTGGACTGCGGCCGGGCTGAGCGCCCGGCTGTGGCCGCGCCAGGCTTGGCGCACCCGGCCAGGCTCAGCGCTGCGCCTTAAGGGCCTTAAGGGGTGAGGCCGTGGATGTAGCCGAAGCGGTGCTCCGTGGTGGAGATCGCCTGCTCGAGCAGTAGCGGCAGCAGCTCGCGGCGGCCATCGGGCAACACATCCTGATCCAGGATCACGGAGCCGGACTTCGCAGCGGCCTCGTAGAACTCATCCGGGGCGTCACCCAAGGAGCGGACGCGCACGGACTGAGCGATGGCGATTTCCTCGGCAAAGTCGCGGTCGGAGGAAGTACGCATCTGCTCGCCGAGCTCGCCCCACTCGCGGGCGACCTCCGGGTTGGCGGAGATATCCAGCTCCGTGCCCGTGGCGGCGGAGGCCAGCTTCAGGCGCAGCAGGTCGCGCGGGTTGGCGCCCTCGGAAACGCGGACGCGCAGCGGCTCGAGCAGCGGCTTGTAGCGGAACACGTTGGACTCCACAACCAGGGCCGTCTTGTCGTGCTCCACGCCGAACTCGGTGGACATCGCGTAGGCATCCGACTCTGCGGCGCGACGCAGCCACACGTGATCGTCCTTGGACAGGGCAGGGGAGCCCAGGCCGCGGATCTCGCGCAGTAGCTGCGTGATGTGCGTTGGCAGGGTGCCCGAGGCCAACTCGCTCAGGTCGCCCTCGGTCCACACGCCCTGCTGGGCTACGTAGTTCGGGCCACCGGCCTTCGCGCCGCTGCCCAGGGCGGAGTTCTTCCAGCCGCCGAAGGACTGACGCTGCACGATAGCGCCGGTGATGCCGCGCTCCACGTAGGCGTTGCCGACCTCCACGCGCTCGCGCCAGTAAGCGGTTTCTTCCACGTCGATGGTGTGGATGCCACCGGTCAGGCCGAAGCCGGTGGAGTTTTGCCACTCGATGGCCTCGTCCAGGGTTTCAGCGTGCATGATGCCCGCCACCGGGCCGAAGCACTCGTGGGTGTGGAACCAGCTGCCCGGCTTCACGTTATCGCGCAGGCCAGGGGACCACAGGGTGCCCTCGTCGTTGAGCTTGCGGGGCTTGACCAGCCACTTCTCGCCCTTCTCCAGCTCGGTCAGGCCGCGCAGCAGCTTATCGCCCGGCTCCTCGATCACGCCGTTCATAAAGGTGGAGATGTCGGAGCCCGGGCCGACCTTCATGGAACGCACCGCATCGACCAGCTGGTTGATGAAGCGCTTGGACTTGCCGATCGAACCGACGGTGATGATCAGCGAGGCGGCAGAGCACTTCTGGCCCGCGTGGCCATACGCAGACTTGAAGATGTCCGCCACCGCCAGATCCGGGTCCGCCGCCGGGGTGACGATGATCGCGTTCTTGCCGGAGGTCTCCGCGTTAATAACCATGCGCGGCTTCCAGCCGCGGAATAGCTTCGCGGTCTCGGAAGCACCGGTGAGGATCACGGACTCGACATCCGGGTGGCTCACCAGACGCTTGCCGGCTTCGGCCTCGTCGGCGTTGACCAGCTGCACCAGGTCCTCGGAAATGCCAGCCTCACGCAGAATCTCCATGAAGACCTCCGCGATGCGCAGTACCTGCGGAGCAGGCTTGATGATCGCGCAGGAACCGGCAGCCAGTGCGGCGAAAATGCCGCCCAGCGGGATGGCGATGGGGAAGTTCCACGGCGGGGTGATCACCACGGACTTGTACGGGGTGAACACCGAACCGCGCACGTGGTCGAGCTGGCGGGCACTCTCCGCGTAGTAGCGGGCAAAGTCGATGGCCTCGGAAACCTCGGGGTCGGTCTCGGCGACGGTCTTACCCGCCTCGAACACTGCAGCCGAGATCAGCTTCGAACGGTTGTTGGCCAGGGCATCTGCCGCCTGGTCCAATAGCTCTGCACGCTCCGCGCCGGTCTTCTGCGACCACTGTGCGGAAGCCTCGCGGCAACGGGCGACGGCGGCGTCAATAACCGCAGGGTCAGTAACCTCCGGGGTCTGAGCGGGGCCAGGATCGCTCGACGGATCGACGATCTGTAGCGCCCACTCGCGGTTGGCGGGCAGCGTCGGGTCGGTATCGGGCTCGTTGACGAAGTTGCCGGGCAGGCCGTCGGACTGGCAGCCCTTCTTCTCTGCCTCTTCCTCCAAGCGGTTCTGGGTTCGACGCGAACCGGCGAAGGTCTCCCAACGGTCGCGCACGGAGTTGCGGAAGCGCAGCTCCTGGCCCTGCATCGGAGTCATGCCGGTGACGTCGGTCTCGTCATCCTCTGGGGTGAACAGCGCGTAGAGGAAGTTCTGCTTCGCACCGTTTTCCTCCAGGCGGCGCACCAGGTAGCTGATGGCCACGTCGAAGTCTTCCTTCTTGACCACCGGGGTGTACAGGATCATGTTGCCGGCGACGTCGCGCACGGCTTCAGACTGCGCGGGGGACATGCCCTGCAGCATTTCCACGTCCAGCTGGTGCTCGACATTGCGAACGACGGACAGCTCGTGGGCGAGCGCCAGGTGGTAAAGGTTGTGCGAAGCCACGCCGATGCGCAGGTTATCTGCGTGCTCTGGCTGCAGTACCCAATCCAGCAGGCGGATGTAGTTGGCATCCACCTCCGCCTTCGTCAGGTAGGGTGCCTGTGGCCAGTCGTGAACCTCGGAATCCACGCGCTCCATGGAGAGGTTGGCGCCCTTCACCAGGCGCACCTTGATTTTCGCGCCACCCTTGGCGCGGCGCTGCGCGGCGAACTCCGCCAGCTCCTGTAGAGCGTCGAAGGTGTCGGGCAGGTATGCCTGCAGCACGATGCCGGCCTCCAGGCTCTGGAACTCTTCCTCGTCCAGCAGCTCAGTGAACAGCTTAAGGGTCAGGTGGAGGTCCTTGTACTCCTCCATGTCCAGGTTGATGAAGGGGTGCGGGTCGCGCTTCATAGCCTGGCGGTACAGCGGGCGCAGGCGATCCTTCAGGCGTTCGATGGAGCCCTCGAAATCCCAGTGGTTCAGTTGGCTGACCACGGAGGAGGCCTTGACGGAAACGTAGTCCACCCGCGGGTTTTTCAGCAGGTCGAGGGTGTTATCCAGGCGGCGCTGTGCCTCAGCTTCGCCAAGCACGGCCTCGCCCAGCAGGTTGAGGTTCAGCTGGAAGCCCTTTTCGCGGTAGTCGTCCAGCATGCGGTCCAGCGCCTTGGATTCCGCATCCAGCACCAGGTGGCCGACGGTGGCGCGCAGGTAGGAGCGCGCGATCGGCATGACGATATTCGGCAGCAGCGGGGCTGCGATGGAACCGGCGGTAACCAGGATGGAATCGACCAGGCTCATGAACCCCGGCACTGGCTCGGTGCGCTTAAACGGGTTAGCGATCTTGGCGAATTCCTTGGCCGAAACGTGGTTGTCCTCGGGGCGGGCCACGCGGTCGACGAAAGCGAAGGTGAATTCCACGCCGTCGGGATCATGCACCATGTCTGCCAGTTGCTTCGTGGAGGCGGAGGTTTCTTCGACCTCCAGCCACTGTTCGGCACGGTGGATGGCCTTGGTGACCACCGCTTCGACATCGGAGCTATTTGGTAAAGGAGTATTAGCCTGGCTGTTCAACGCCGACCTCAATTCTTGGATCGTTGGCCAAGGCACAATGTGGAGCCTGGCCAAGCGGTGTGCAGGGTACGTTTTCCACACTAACGATTGGGGTCTGGCTGGGCTACCACGGGGTTGGGCCAGCGCAGTGTTGAACCAGTGCTGCAGCCTACGGCGCCGGGTAGTCCATCGGGGTGCCGGGGCCGAGTGGTAGGCCGATCATCCACCAGAGGGCGAAGAATAGGAACCAGCCAACCAGCATGGCGATGGAGTACGGCAGCGCCAGCGACATCAGCGTTCCGATGCCCGCCTTCTTGTAGTAGCGCTGCAGGAACGTTAGAGCCAGGGCGAAGTACGGGCTCATCGGGGTGATGATGTTCGAGGGAGAGTCGCCGATACGGAACAGCATCTGGGTGACCTCGGGGGAGAATCCGACGTACATGAACATCGGCACGACGATCGGGGCCATCAGCGCCCACTGGGCGGAACCAGAAGTGATGAAGAGGTTCACCAGCGCCACAAGGATCACAAAGGCGCCGAAGAGCAGCAGCGGTGGAAGATCGGCCTTCTGTAGCAGTTCTGCGCCCTTAATGGCGGTCCAAGCGCCCAGGTTGGATGCCTTGAACCAGGCGAGGAACTGGGAGACGGCGAAGAACAGCACCATCATCGGCAGCAGGGTCTTCAAACCGCGAGCCATGAACTCCGGAACGTCGCTGGCCTTCGTGATGGACTTAATGCCCAGGCCGTAGACCAGGCCGAGAATCAGGAATGAGGCGCCAATGGGCACGGCCACTGCGGTGATCAGCGGGCTGGACATCACTTCGCCGCCTTCGCCTTGTAGTGGCGATCCTGGCACGAACAGCAGCGCGAAGTAGATGGCTGTCATGATTACGGCGACGATAGCGGTGGTCCCTAGTGCGCGCGCCTCGGCGACATCGAGTTTCAGTGCGGCGGTGATTTTTTCCTGCGGTACGTCTCCGGCGAGCTCGTCATCGCCGTCGCGGCCGGTGTTGAAGGTGACCTCCGAGTAGTCGATCTCGTCGTGGTCAACAAGGTCTAGGGCGCGCTTTTTCATGTACAGCTCCGTCACCGCCGTGATGATCAGCGCCAGCACGACCGCGCTGACGGCTACGAAGAAGTAGTTGGCCAGCGGAGAGACGAAGTACTCGTCGTCCACGATCTGAGCCGCTGAGGTAGAGATGCCACCCAGCAGCACGTCGGTGATGTTTAGGATCAGCGAGGAGTTAAACCCAGCTGAGGATGCGGCAAAGGCCACCATCGCGCCGACGATCGGGGAACGGCCTACTGCGCGGAAGGACACTGCGCCCAGCGGAATGAGGATCACGTACACCGCATCGGAGGCTACAGAGCCCGTCACACCTGCCAGAGCCACAACAAAGGTCAGAAGTGTCGGCCCGACCCTAGATACGGTTGCGCGTACCACCGCGCTAATCAGGCCGGAGTGCTCTGCCACGGCCACACCCAGCATGACCGTAATAATCAGACCCAGCGGTGGGAAGGTTACGTAGTTGTCCACCACGCCCGAAAGGATCTCCTTGAGTCCCTCGGAGCTCAGCAGGTTGACGATCTCTACCTTCTCGCCGTCTTCTGGGTTCGTGGCGCTGAGGCCAAGCTTGTTGAAGATGAAGCTGGAAACAAGGACTAGCCCGCCGAGTATGACGAAGAGCCAAAACGGGTCGGGGAGTTTGTTGCCAACTTTCTCGATGAATCCGAGGAAGCCCCCGGGCTGATTGCTCTTTGTAGTCTCTTCTTTGGTCTTCGTGTCGCTCATGGGCTTTTCTCTTCTTGACGCCTAACTCTTCAATCGGGTTGGGTTGCGACTTTACATTCTGGGGTGCCTCGAGACAGGAGAAGCCCAAAACCAACCAAGGCACAAGAAGTCACAAAAGTAACAACAGTCACTTTGGACTATCTTTGCCTCACTGGTTTCGCTACACTGTTTCCTCGTGATCACCTTCGAAAACGTAACCAAGAGCTATCTGTCTTCCGGGCGGCCGGCCCTGGACAACATCACCCTGGACATCGAAAAGGGCGAGTTCGTCTTCCTTATCGGCCCCTCCGGCTCCGGTAAGTCCACGTTTCTGCAGCTCATTCTGCGCGAGGAAAAGCTAGATTCGGGGGACTTGCACGTCGCCGGCTACCACGTAAACAAGATCAAGGGGCGGGATGTGCCGAAGCTACGCCAGCGCATTGGCTATGTCTTCCAGGACTTCCGTCTGCTGCCGAAGAAGACCGTCTTCGACAACGTTGCCTTCGCCCTCGAGGTCATTGGCAAGAAGCGCGCGGAAATTCAGCACTTGGTGCCTGCGGCGTTGAAGACCGTTGGTCTCGACGGAAAGGAAAACCGCTTCCCGCACGAACTGTCGGGTGGTGAACAGCAGCGTGTGGCGATCGCGCGGGCGTCCGTAAATAAGCCTTTGGTCCTGCTGGCGGACGAGCCGACAGGCAACCTGGACCCCGATACTTCATCAGAGATCATGATGCTGCTCAACCGCATTAACCAGAACGGTACGACCGTGGTGATGTCCACCCACGACGATGTGGCGGTGGACTCCATGCGTAAGCGCGTGATCGAGCTGTCGAAGGGCAAGCTCGTGCGCGATGACGAGCTCGGTATGTATGGCGTGGGCCACTAGAGCGGAACTGCAAGGGAACAGTACGGAACTGTACGGATCAGTAGAGATCAGTAGGGAACAGTAGGGAAACATTAATGAAGACCAACTTTGTGTTCCGCGAGGCGTTTTCGGGCCTGCGCCGCAACATGACGATGACGATCGCGATGATCATCACCACCTCCATCGCCCTGGCGCTGCTGGCCACCGGCTTTCTGCTGAGTGCGATGACGGAGCGGACGAAGGACATCTACTTCGACCGCATCGAGGTAATGGTGCAGCTCGACGACGAAATTTCGAGCTCCGACCCAACGTGTGCCTCCCCGGAGTGCTCCGAGATTAAGCAGCAGCTGGAGGGGGACGAGGCGGTGAAGTCCGTGACTTTCCGTAACAAGGAGCAGTCCTACGAACGCTTCGTGGAGCTATTCGGCGAGTCCGATCCGCAGCTTGTAGAGCAAACAGAGAAGGATGCGCTGCCCGCCGCCTTCCACGTGCGCCTGGCCGATCCGGAGAACTCCGCGCCCATCGACGCGCTGCGCGACAACCCGGCGGTGACGAACATCGTGGACCAGGGCGACAACCTAGAGGCCGCGATGCGCAACCTGGATTCCATCCGCAACGCCTCCTTTATCGTTGCTGCAGTTCAGGCCATCGCAGCGATCTTCCTGATCATGAACATGGTGCAGATCACCGCGTACTCGCGCCGCAGTGAGATCAGCATTATGCGCATGGTCGGCGCCTCGCGCTGGTATACCCAGGCTCCGTTCGTTCTGGAGGCCATGATGGCCGCCCTGATCGGTGCGGTGCTGGCGGTTGGTGGCATGTTCGCCGCGAAGATCCTGGTGGTCGACCGCGCCTTGAAGGCCGTGTACGACCAGCAGCTCGTGGCGCGCGTAACGAACAGCGACCTGTGGCTGGCCGCGCCGTTTGTGGTGCTGGTTGGCGTGGTCGTGGCAGCGATCACCGCGCAGGTCACCTTGCGCTGGTATGTGAAGAACTAGCACTGCGCCTGCGCTAAGTCTCCGCTGCTTAGCGCGCTTAAGCTTTTTCGCTCGAAGGGGCGCCCGGTGGTAGTGTGTGGCTGTCATGGCAGCAAAAAAGAGCACTCCCACCGATTCGGGGAAATCGAAGGGGAAAAAGGGTAAGCCCCAGAAGGGTCAGTTTGTCGTTGCCACCAACCGCAAGGCACGCCACGATTACCACATCATCGATACCTATGAGTGCGGTGTGGTTCTGGTGGGTACGGAAGTTAAATCTTTGCGGGAGGGCAAGGCTTCTCTTGTTGACGCCTACGCCACCATTGATGAAGGCGAGGTCTGGCTGCGTGGACTTCACATTCCGGAGTACTCCATGGGGCACTGGACGAACCACAGTCCCCGCCGAACCCGCAAGCTGCTGCTGCACCGCCGGGAGATCGACTCGCTGATGGGCAAGGTACGCGACGGAAACAACACTTTGGTTCCGCTGCAGCTGTACTTCGTTGCCGGCAAGTTGAAGGTCGAGCTGGCACTGGCACGCGGTAAGCAGGAATACGACAAGCGCCAGGACATCAAACGCCGTACGGAAGAGCGTGAGATTACTCGCGAGATGGGTCGACGGATCAAGGGGATCAAGGGCTAGGGTGCGGTAACGCATAGGAGCCCCCTATTGAACGGGGGTTTGTGTTTTGATACTTTCGGGCGTGTGAAAAATGACGACGTCGAGCATTGGTCTCTAAAGCATCCTGAGTTCGGGCTGCTTGAGCTCTTTATCGGCGAGCCGGATGCACTGCGGAGAATCGACCCGGACTTCCCCGCGTCCGATAAGAAAACTGACGCGGAAAACAGTGCCGCGCCGGAGGCGGAAGAGGTAACTGAAGATGCCGCGGGGGACGAGGGGGCGTCCACAAGAGAAGGCAGCGAGAAGCTCCACAAGAAGCTAACAGACAAACTAGACGACCTCGATAAGAACCGTCAGCTACTCGTGCGTCGCGACGGAGTAACGATCGCAAGGTACAAGAGCCTCGAGAATCAAAAGATTGACCTGGGCAAAACCGAGGCGACCGTAAAGACTGGAAAATATGGCGGTGAGATGACGCTCAGCGCGCCGTACCTGGGGTGGACGTCGAACTTCCTGGATAGCTGGATGATCGAGGTCAAGGTAAAGGACGACGAAGGGGTGGTGAACTTCGACCCACCAGAAGGCTCGCGGGCAGCGAAACGCTGGGAGGCGATGGAGGAGTCGCCGTTCAAGCGCTGGTTCTTTCCCCTGATTACCGGCCTGGGGAAGGGCGGTTGGGCGCTGGCAGTGATCGTGCTGGGGCCGTTGGTTTCCAAGTTGATTGCATGGCTATTGAGCTTCCTGCCGGACTGGGACATCAATATTCCTTGGCCGGACATCAGCTTGCCATCGATCCCGTGGCCGGATATCAACTTGCCTTCCATTCCGTGGCCGGATATCAACCTGCCATCGATCCCGTGGCCGGACTGGCACATGCCCGAATGGATGGAGCCGGTTCTGTGCGTGGTGGAATTCATGGCGGATTACAGCAAGGTATGGGTGCCTGTGGTGATTGGCATTGCGGTCGGCCTGATGGCGGTGAAAAACAACAAGAAGTCCAAGGAGCGCAAGGCGAAGTGGCAAGAGGAGCAGACAGATTCTTGAATCCGCGCCACACGCGGGTGTAAGGTTAGATTTCCTGTTGTACAAGCGTTTCCGCAGCAGGGATCATGGGGTCGACTTGGTTTCGACTTTGTGCATTGAGCCAGGGGAAGCGTGCCGGTGAAGGCAGACGACCACCGATTTTAAGCGTCGCTGCGAATTTATAAGCGCCGAGAACACTCAGCGCGACTACGCCCTCGCTGCCTAATTACAGCGACCGCGTGTCTGTCAGCCCGGGGATGTCCCTGACCCGGTAGCTGGCATCGACTTAAGGGACTTGCCGCACGGCTTTGTTGCTTGGGCCGTGCGGGACACCTTTCGAGCAACTGGGCCCATCATCCAGGCTGGTTCGTGAGCGCTGGAGGGTCGAGCAGAGGTCACGTGCGAACTGCGCACGGAGAAGCCCTGGCGAGGTCGCAAAGGACCCGGGTTCAATTCCCGGCGGCTCCACTAAACGCATTACCCCAGTTCAGAAATGAGCTGGGGTTTTGTTGTGTCTCATTGCAGTCCCTTACGATTCCATGGCATTTAGCTTTCGGGGAGCTTTCCTTTTGGTTAGGTGTCTAAGAGAAGTGCTCCTGCGTACCGAATCTTGGGACTTGTTCAGGTCACCCAAGTGAGAGATTGGATGTTCTAATCGCTCATTTCTGGATTGGGGGCATTCTATTATCTCGGCGAGGTAGCGGGTGAGGTTGGAAAGGTGCAGCTCTTAGATTTTGCTTCACATGCTCCGACTTTGCCCCGTTGCGGTGGCGGTAAGACCACCCGTTATTGGTGTTAGCTTAAGAAAATATTTATTTTTCCTTATTTTGGGAATATACTGGAGATGCTGCAGCATTGCTGCCTTTATTCAACATTTTCGTCCTGAGGAATGGTTCCCTTGTTGACCTCTCAACATCCGCAGCGTCGATTATCCTCCGCTGCGTTGAAAATAATTAGTATCTTTTTCTGTCTCGTCCTGGCTGCGGCGGGGATGATTTGTATCGCAGATAACGGTCTCGTGCCCCCAGCCTCTGCACAGGGGACAACTGCACCGGCCGCTCTTGTTTCGCCGCCAGAAGTCCCGCCACCGCCTGAGGCGACACCCGACATTCCGTTGGAGCAACGGCAACGACTTAATTGCTACGAGAGCATGTTCGGTGAGTGCACGGCGGAATCCATTCAGGCGGTCATCGATCAGGCTGGTACAACACCGACAGCGATTGGGCTGAGCTTAAACTATTCCAAGATCAGCAAGACCATTACGATCCCCAGTGGTGCAGACATTATGTTCATGTCGGACGGCTGGGAACCTGAGCTCGTTCGAGATCATGGTTTCACAGACAGCATGATCGAGGTCGAGGAAGGCGCCCGGTTGGTCCTGGGGAGCGGGGGTGCTGATTCCCAAACAGTAAAGATCCTCAACAAAACGGGCAAGTTTAATACTGAGACATCTTCCCCCACCATCCGGGTCGAAGGTGAGCTCGTGGTGAACACAGCGGAAATAACCGGTGCCCGTGGCTTGTCTGGGGCGCATGTTGGTGCCATCACGGGCATTGGTCAAAAGGCACTCATTACCCTAAACAAGGGCGCGAAGGTCAGTGATAATCACCGGGCCCAAGACTCGGGTTCGACACAGAACGGTGCCGGTAACATCGCCGTTTCCGACGGTGCCGTTCTTGTCATGAATGATGGTGAGGTTTCGCACGGAAAGGGTTCTGATCAGAACAATGGTTACGGCGAGGCCGGTGGTATTGGCGCCTACACCGGCGCACGTGTGTATATCAACGGCGGAGGGATCAAGTTTAACTCTGGCTGGGCCGGCGGCATCATTGGTTTTTCTTGGCCCTGGAATTTGCCTGAAGCTCAAGCGAACAAGGACAGCCACCGCAACTTCATCCAGATAAACGGCGGAGAGATCTCGTATAACGACTCTGGGTTCTCCGGTGGCGGCGTGTTAGCCTTTGGCAACACCGTCGTGGAGATGAACGGTGGCAAGATTTCCTCCAACAATTCGGATAACGGCGGCGGCGTTGGTACGTTCGACGATTACGTGAGCGGCGCTAATGGTAGCTATGCCGAGGTATCTAGTACCGGTAAGGCGTCAGGTTTGTCTCCTGAAGAGTGGAGCGATCTCTCTCCGGCGGCCTTTGTGATGAAAGGTGGCGAAGTAGTCGATAACACCGCTACCCGCACGGGTGGTGGCGTGAACGTCGTGAGTAACCAAGTTCACCTACTCGGCGGCAACATCTCCGAAAACAAGGCTTGGCAGCAAGGTGGCGGTGTTTACGTATCCACAAAGTCCTACACCGCTCATCTAAGCAATGCCCTGGTTAGTGAGAACGAAGCCACGCGCAAGCATCCGGGTGCGGATCAAAGTGCCGCCATTGGTGGTGGCCTGTGGGTCTGCCCTACAGGCACCATCAAGATGTACGTGAATGAGGGCGGAGCGGTCATCGACAACACCGCGGAGTCGTATGGTGCCGATATCGCACACGATAACTACGGTTTGGTCAGTGCCCTTGAACTCTGGCTATCCAACAGAATCCTGGGTGGCGGCGACGCAATGTACTTCCGCGATGGTGGCAAGAGTTGGGATCGCTACAATGCAGATTCCCCAGACTCGCAGATCGAGGAGATATTTAAGGACCGTAAGTTACAAGAACGTGGCCTGAAGACTGTGGCGGACGCCGATGTAAAGGATAGGGCACAGAAAGCGGCCAAACTGACCATTTCCAAGAACAAGGCACCGCGAGGTGGAGGTATTGGTTCCAACGGCGGCGTGGTTTTCGGCCATGGTGACGAGGACGTTACCGATCTCGAGGTTCTTAAAGCTTGGGCGAACGCGGATGACACTCCTTATACCGGTGAGAAGCCTGAATCTATCTCGCTTCAGCTTATGCATGGTGACCATAAGGTAGGTGACCCAGTGAAGGTAACGCCAGACGAAAAGGGGGAATGGAAATACACCTTCGCTAACCTGCCAGAAGTTAAGGAGGGCGAGCCACCATATAGCGTAAAGGAGCTCGCTGTTGACGGCTTCGAGACCCTTGTATCTGAACCTTTACGCAGTGCCGCTGGACGAACTCAGCTGATGGTTAACGCCAAGCGTCCGAACCTTAGCATTGAGAAATCGTGGAAGGGACAGGGCGACGACAACCTGCCTGAGAGTATCAAGGTCGACGTGCTGCGAACTGTTGACGGCAAGACCGAAACTTATAAGCAGGTCGAGCTGACTGCGCAGAATGAGTGGAAAGCGGAGTTGAAGGATGTCCCGCGATTCCTTGATGGCAAGGAAGTCTCCTACTCTGTCAAGGAGTCCGATGTGCCGGGCTACACTCCGACCTACGCCACTATCGAACGCACCGCAGATAAGTTCATCGCGCGGCTAACCAACACCCGAGATTCGACCGAACTGAAGGTGAAGAAGGTGTGGATCGGCCAGGACGCAGTTGAAATTGATCCAGCGGTGGCAAAGGGACGGCTTCCCGAGGAAGTGACCGTTCATGTAGTGCAGGCCGTGAATGGCAAGGAAGCCGATTATGGTGATCCGATTACGCTGAATGCGGACAATAACTGGTCTGCGACGGTCAGGGACCTACCCACACACGTCGACGGTAAGGAAGCACAATATTCAGTAAGAGAAGATGAGGTTAAAGGGTTCAAGACTGATTACACTTCCTTTGGTGATGCTTTCACAGTGGTAAACAAGGCAGAGCCGACGTTCCTGGAAGTCACCAAGAAGTGGGAAGATGTTACAGGGGACCTGCCTCAGGAAGTGACTGTGCATGTGGTGCAGACCGTTGATGGCAAGCAAACTGATTATGGTGATCCGCTGAAGCTCAGCGCTGGAAATGATTGGCATGCAAAGGTCGAGAATCTGCCTCAGTTTGTTAACGGAAAGCCCGCGACCTATTCGGTGCGTGAGGATGCTGTTGATGGGTATACGTCGAAGGTGTCTGGTGAGGGGCCGGAGTTTACGGTTACGAATAGGCCGGATACCCCGCCGACGCCGTTGACGACTGGTGTGTCGGTAGACAAGCAGTGGCTGGATGCTGATGGCAATGTGTTGGATGCTGATGCGGCTGCCGCGATGCCGGAGGTGACTGTGCATGTGGTGCAGACTGTTGATGGTAAGTCGGTTGATTATGGTGATCCGATTACGCTGAATGCGGACAATAATTGGTCTGCTGAGGTGGATGGTTTGCCGGCGTCTGTTGATGGCAAGGAAGCGACCTATTCGGTGCGTGAGGATGCTGTTGATGGGTATACGTCGAAGGTGTCTG
>NZ_CALLDG010000097.1 GCF_937999985.1 uncultured Corynebacterium sp. | reverse complement strand
CTGACCGCCCCACTCCTTCAGCTTCTCCCAAAGCCCCTTAAGGAACTCGGGAGTCTTCTTCAGGCCCTCCATAAGCTTAGGGCCGAGATTGGGGAACAGATCCATCAGAAGACGTACAACATCTACAGCCAGAAGAGCCCAGCCAAGCACAGGCACAGCACGCAAAGCACCCTTAGCTGCAAACTTCAGGCCCTTACCGGCAAACTTACCGACCTTACCCAAACCGCCAAGCATCTTGGTAGCGCCGCCGCCGACCTTAGCGAGGCCGCCAACACCCTTCTTCATGGCACCGCCGGCCTTACCAACAGCGCCACCGGCCTTCTTGAACAGCCCAGCGCCCTTCTCGACGCCCTTACCGGCAAACTGAGCAACCCTGCCCAACTTACCGAACCGGCCACCAACCTTGGACAGATTCTTACCAAGCTTGCCGAACCTGCCAGAAGACTTACCAGCCTTCCTAGCAGTCTTAGCGGTCTCCTTACCTGCCTTCTTAGAATTACGGCTAAGGTCCATGAAGAAGCCACCCCTCGGGCCTTGCTTACCAGCCTTAGAAGCCTGCTTAGCCGCCTTCTCGGAGGACTTACCGGCCTTCTTAGCACTCTTGGCTGCCTTGTCAGCGTCCTTGC
The DNA here is from genome assembly GCF_937999985.1 of uncultured Corynebacterium sp. Classification (GTDB taxonomy): domain Bacteria; phylum Actinomycetota; class Actinomycetes; order Mycobacteriales; family Mycobacteriaceae; genus Corynebacterium. The sequence goes on along the minus strand of NZ_CALLDG010000097.1, from coordinate 4,740 downwards.
CCATGGAGGCAAAGAAACCGCCGCCACCGCCGCCCTTAGGGCCCTTCGGACCCTTCTTAGCCTTCTTGGTCTCGTCACCGAACCCGCGCATCTTACCGCGAGTCCACGAAAACGCCTTACCGAGGCCCAGCACCATACTCGTGTACGGGGCAAGCAGCATACGACCAAGCTTGAACACGCCAAGACCGACACGAAGAGTCAGCAGAGCAGTGACCAGCTTACCAACAATATCCTTGTGGTCAGACAAGAACTTAAAGAGGCTCTCCAGCTTCGGAGCAACCCAATCAATGGCCCCTCCGATATTCTCAGCGACAGCCTTAGACACTTCCTCAAGCAACGGCTGAAGCTCAGCGAAAGCCGGGATCAGCTTGTCCCACGCCTTGCGGAACGTCTCAATCCACGGGGCCGAAATCTCCTTCATCTTCGCAGCAAACCGAGAAATGCGGGACTCAGCATCGCTCGCATCGCCCAACCACTCGCGGAAATCGTCCGTGAACTTGCGGAACCCCGACAAAGCATTACCGCCGAAGCTCACGCCGAAAGCGTTACCAACCTCCTTCAAGGAGTTGTATACGTTCCCGATACCAGCACCCAGATCCTTAAAACCCCGGATACTGTCGTCGATCCACCGGCGAACAGTCTCCTGCCCCTCAGCAGAACCGGCCCAGTTAGAGAACTTGTGAGCCAGATCATCCCACGCCGGAGCCATATCAGCAAGCGCCTTCAGACCCACAACACCCATGTCCTGCAAACCAAGCAGGACCGGCTGAAGAGCAGTGGCGAAATGGTCAGTGATCTTCGCAGTAGCAGCAAACCCCTCGCTCAGCGCCTTTGTCGTACGCTCGTGAGCCCCAAACCCCAGCAACGACATCGCAACATTGTTAGCGGACTTGCCAAGCCGCTCCATACCACGACGAACAGTCGGCAACTGCTTAGCAGAAACAGTCTCCAGAGCCTTACCGACCCCGGTAAACATCTCACCCTGAACCGACTTAGCGACCTCCTGCCAAGCAGGCGTGATCCTACGCACGGAACGAGCAGCCTGCTGCGCCGACGGAGCAAGACCCGAAACAGCCGCATCCAGATCCTTAGCAGGATCCACCGCAGCCTTCAGAGCATCGCCCATACCCCGGAAACCAGCAAACACAGTAGCGCCCAGCAGGGCAGCGCCACCCATCAGGCCCGGAAGCAGGGCCAGAACACCCGACAACTGCTTGAACGAGTCAACCACAAACCCGAGACCATAGCTCAGGCCAACGATAGCTCCGTGCATACCCACAGCAGAAGCTGCGACCAGGCCCATAGCCTTACCAACCAGGCTCGCCTGGGAGACCAAACCCCTCATAGAGTTGGCAAGAGCACTGACAGGCTTAACATTAGCCATCAGGCCCGCGAAAGCCTCGCGAACCGCGTGCATCGGACGTACAGCCGACGCCATCTGGCGCAGCCCAGCCCCCGCCCTACGAGCCTGAGAGCCGAAATTACCGGCACCCCTGCCAGCGGCAAACAAGGACAGGCGCAGCCGGTCGATCAGCCGGGTCTTAGCCTCAGAACCAGAAAACGAACGAGACCAAACCGACTTAACAACCCCGCCGGTAGACTTAACCGTAGAGCGGAGCGCCCGCATGTTCGCCGCAAACTTCTCAGAGCCGTCACGAGCGCTTATAAACGCGCGCCCAGCACCATCACCAAAGCTAGAGATCCCCCTTCGGAGATCTCCAAACTCCCCCTTAAGCTGAGACACAGCCCGCTTAACGCGATCCATGTCAGCAGCGAAAACACCGGAATCCTTCAGAGCCTTACGGAGGCTCAGAGTATCCGCCTTGAACGTCCACGGATTCTGAGAAAGCAGATTCTGAATACCCTTCGACGTGAGAAAAGCATCCCGAATCAACCCATCCTTATCCAAGGACGAGCGGAACTTCACAGTCTGACCAGAAGCCAGCTTCGCAGCAACAGCAGCCTTAGCAGCAAGAGCGGCAGGATCAAGATCAGTATCCGCCTTGATCGTAGTCTCACGATCCTCAGCAGCATCATCCAGCTTACGTTCAGCCTTAGCAGTATCAGCCTCAACCGAGATCTTGGCAGAGCCTTTAGCCTTACCCTTAGCCTTCTTGACGTCCCGCTCAAACTCGGACGTATCAGCCTTAACAGGGACCAAAACATCCCGAAGCTTCTCAGCCTTAAGCTGCGCCTCCGTCTTCTTGCGGAACCCCTTAACCTTAGGGAGAACCCTAATAAATACTCTGCCGACCTCTTCAGCCACCACTAACTCCTGTTCTGCTTAGCCAGCGCAGCCTGAGCCATCCGCACAAACTGGCTGTTACGCTTCTTCTCCCGCTCCATGCCCGGCACCTGGACCGGCTCCGGCGGCTTCAACCTCTTCTTCGTACGAACCTGCATATTCACATGCGTATTCTCACGAACAGAATCAATAACACCCGCCAACAAATAAGCAGTGCTATCCCACCCGTAACTACCTTCAGCCCCCCGCAACAGAGCCGAAGTCATACACTCCATAGGCAGATTCTCAACCAGCACAAGAACCTTCTTCGGAGTCAAACAAGGCGGGGACTCAACCAAACCCCCCAGATCAACCCCGAAATACCTAAGCAGATCAGCGTAGACCGCCGAACCACACCGATCCAAAACGCTTAGGACTGCTCGGCTTCCCCCACCTGAGAGTTCTCCATCCACAGGGTAGAAATCTCAAGAAGCAGAGCAGTATTATCACCCACAAGATCCAGCAGGGCCTTGCCCTTACCGTTCGCCTCAACCAGAGCCAGGATCTCGCGGAAAGTCTCAATCTGCTTATCCAGCGTCAGATCATCATCATCGAAAACCTCGGTGAGCTCGATCACAGCGTTGCGCGGCTTCTCCGGCAGCTGCATAAGATTCTTCAGCTCGAAAGTCTCATCGCTAGTCTCGATAAACACCGGAGCATACTTCTTCTCAACGGTGGACTTCAGATCTTCAAGGGTAAAAGTTGCCAAGGTAGGTCTCCTCCAAACAAACAACAACGACAAAGACAAAAAAGAGGCAGGTCTAGAAAAGGGGGCTAGGCCGACCTACCGAAACCTAGCCCCCGGAAAACTAAGCAGCCGGAGCGGTCCACTCAAACAAGTGACGACCCGGGTGCTTGGTGAACGTCGCGCGCAGCGGCAGCGTAGCGAAATCATCCGTAGCCAGAGCAATAGACTCATCGCGACGCAGGGACGCCTTAGCGGCGGAGAAACCAATCTTGAACTGGCCATCCACCAGGACAATCAGAACCGCACGCTCAACACCGCTGGACGCAGGGTTATCCACGCCGAACACGCCATCGACGCTGGAAGCGTTCTTGCCGTAGTACAGCTCCAGAGTCTCAGCATCGAACTGGAGCGCCTTCACGGTGACGTAATCCACCGGAGCCTCAGTAGTGACCTCGCGCAGGTTCTTCTTCTGCCAAGAACCCTTAGTCTCAGAATCTCCACCGTCGTAGCCAAACTCCGGCAGATCCTCGTTACCCGTGTGGCCAACCGGCTCCCAACCAATCGGCTTATCCATCTCGTTAGCCGCAGCACCCTCAGCAGTGAGCTGAACCTCCTTACCGAAGGACTCACCGATGAACGAAACGGTGTAACCCTGAGCCAGGGTCAGGCCCTTCACCAGCGCACCGCCAGTGCCAACGGAAGGCAGCTTCTCCAGAGCCGCCTGAACCTCAGCAGCAGAAGCATCCTTCTTCAGCGGCTCAGTATTATCAGAACCAACCGTCAGAGTGAACGACTCACCAGAAACCTCGCCAAGCAGGTAAGTGTGAGCGCCGAACGCCTCCGGGTCAAAGTTCTTCAGCTGCGCAGGAGTAGGGGCAGCAGTGCCCACCGGCGCAAGGTAGATATAACCAGTCGAAGCGGTAAAAACCGCGTTATCATTAAAAGCCACTATGGCTCCTCTCTGTAAGGACGAATGTTCAATTCAATAAGCCCCTGGACGCGGAACGCATCCTGGAACAAGGACGAGAACTGGGTCATACCCATAGTCTCCTTGACCCGCGAGATGTACCCTCTACTAACCACCTTCTGCTTACGCCAAGCGTCAAACAGCGCGCTCACAACCCGCGCGTACATCTCCTCAGCCTCAACAAGGCCCTCCCCGTGGTGAACAGTGATCTCCACCACAGGACGATCAAGGAACTCGGGCATATCAGGCTCGCGACTACCCCCCAGCCGACGCACATTCACAATCGGATACTCGCGATAATCAATATCCGGCACCCACGAAGTGACAGTCACCTCGTCCCCCAGTGCCTCCCGCAGGATCGGCAACACAATCTCCTGGACACGGGGGAAATAATCAGTATCAGGCAAGACCAGCAGCCCTCCTAATAATGTTCAGCTTCCCCTCGATAGCCAGCGCACCACCGTCCGGGTCATCCAAATTCACGAACGCATCCACCTTCTTGGACCCTCGCATAACATTGATGGAAGACCGGGCCTCCCCATACTCAGCAGCACGCTCATCGTTGTTCCGCGCGTGCGGAGTATGTATCGACACAGCCTTAGCCCCGATCAGCTCAGCCTCACGGAAATTACGCTTACCAACCCTCGGGAAATTAGCGAGTATGCGATGGAGCTGGTCATTCTTTTCCCGCTCCTCGTGATACCACTCAAGGTGAGCCATCAAGCCCTCCTCAGCGTGTAATCGTGATGCGCAGTGCGAGGCGACCCCATGTAAGGGGTAACATCGCCAAACACAGACCAG
>NZ_CALLDG010000096.1 GCF_937999985.1 uncultured Corynebacterium sp. | reverse complement strand
TGTTCACCATCACGGCTGGGCTATCCACATCGCTGTCCTCAGCGAAGTCGACGAATGCCTCCAGCTGCTTCTTGATGGCCACCATGTTCTCACCGATCTGCTCCTCGGTCAGCATGGAGCGCTCGCCCACGTCGCGCGGATCGCCAATCATGCCGGTCGCGCCGCCGGCCAGGGTGATCGGACGGTGGCCGAACTGCTGGAAGCGCTTCAGCATAATCAGCGGCACCAAGTGGCCCGCGTGCAGGGAGCTACCGGTCGGGTCGAAACCGCAGTACAGCGTGATGGGGTTCTGCGTGGCCTCCTTCAGCGCCTCCAGGTCCGTCGACTGGTTAATCAGGCCGCGCCACTGCAGCTCGTCGATGATGTTCTTGTTGTCGCTCATGCGTGCTCGTTCTCGCTTTTCTTCTGTGCTCTTTGTGCGTTGCTACTTAACGGGCCAGTCTTTAGCTTCTTCGACCAGCAATACCGGGATGCCGTCCTGCACCGGATAGGCCTTGTTCAGGCGGGGGTTCACCAAATAGTCACCGTGATCCTCCAGCGGCTGCTTGTCGATGGGGCACGCGAGGATCTCTAGGAGCTTCTGGTCAATCATGCTGTCTACTCTAGCCTGTGGCTTGGGCTTCTTTCTTAGTGACGCCCCCCTACGCCGCCCAATACTTACTAGCTTTGTTCGTCGGGGTCATTCAGTACTCCGAACTGCAGCTCCAAGAATGTGCGATTGTCCTTTAGCTCTCGGAGGTTGTCCTGCAGGATCGCCTGGTGAACCTCGTCCATCTCGGTCTGCAAGACAGCCAGCGATGCGCGGAAATCTTCAACCGCCTGCCGGTGCGCTACACCCGGCATCTCTTCCAGGATTCTGCAGGTCTCCGGGAAATAGACATCCATAATGCGGCGAACCTTTTCTTCTTGCGGGGAATCCGCTGCCAGGTGATCCCACTCTTGGACAATGTCCCTGCAAGTTTTGAAGAAATGATCCAGATCCGCGAAAAACTCCTGCCGCTGTTCGCCCGAAAGCCTTATAGATTGCTTTAGCCGCTTGGTTCGGGTGCGCATTTCCAGCAGGGATTCAACTGGAGAAACAACCGGGCTGGGCTTCGACGGCGCAGCCTGCAATTCCTTTTTTGATTGTCGTTCGGGCGTCAGAAGCCCGGCGACACCGGCGAGGGCTCCCGCCGTGATTAGCCATAAAGAACCCAGACCCACCGCAGCGTGGGCACCCACCACGGCGACGAACACGACAAGCGCGACGATGATCTTTAGGGAGTACTTAGAGTTCACGGCTTCTTTCAAACTAACGGTCTGTGTTCCAAACTAGCGGACTGCGTTCTGACCTTTATTGGTAACTGCGGATCTCTTCGAACGCCTTGGCGAGGTCACCGCCACGCGCGTTGAAGACCTTGCCGCCGGTGAAGTTTGCTAGGAAGTTCATCTCCTCCTCGCTGGCCTCACCGTACAGGATCACAAACACCGGGATCTTGTGGTTAGTCTCGGCCATCTTGTGAGTCATCTTTGTGATGAAGTCCTGGCGACTCGTGCCAGAGTTCGACTCGCCATCGGTCATCAGCACAATCGAATTCAGGCTACCGCCCTCGCCCGCACGATCGTAGGCGCGCAACACGGCGTCATAAATCGCGGTTTCACCGCGCGGCTGCAGGCCGTTGACGTAACCCCGCAGATCCTGCTTCTGTTGTGCATTGTCCGGGTCGTAGTTCTCCTGCGTGTACCCGTCCGCAACCTTGCTACTGAAGGGCATGAGGGTAATCGTCTCTCGGCGGGTAAACCCCTTCGGGTTATTGTTTTCGCCGGCGGTGCCGTCGATGAGCTTATTCAGGATGTTCTTTAGATCCGCCAAGCGGTTGCCCCGCATCGAACCAGAAGTATCCAGTAGGAAGTTACTATCCGCGGGTCGGCGCAGTTGATCCCGATACAGGCTAACGAGTGAGACAAGCTGGTCCTCGGACTTCGGGTATTCGTAGTAGCGCTGTATGCCCTTGTTCTCTGCGTCCTCACCCCAGACGTTCAGGTAGGTCTTCTCCCCTACCTCCACGCTGTGCTCCCTAAACCAATCTGCCAGGGCCTCTACTCTCGCCTGAGCATCCTCATCGGCCTTCTGATCGCCGGGGTTCCGAAGTGCCGAGATGGGGTAATCCGCAGCGCCCGCGGCATTACCGGGGACGAATACCTCGATGTCGACGCCGTCGTTTTCTTTCATCGACTGCAGAACAGCCTCATAGTTGAAGATCCCGTCGGCCTTACCCGGGTTCTTCACAAAAGTTTCCCGTAGCCAGCCGGAAGACCCGGAAGTGATCGTCTGGCCAGAGAAAAAGTCCTCCATACGACCCTCGTCCATGGTCACCCGCGAAGAATCAAAAGCCACCCCCTGTGGGAAGTCGCTGAACTCCGCGGCTACCGAAAGGAGGGCAAGGAAACCGGAGTTGGATTCCTGCGGGTCCGTCATGCCAAAAGTCAGGTCGCCACGCGCTGCGGCATCAGCGATATCTGCCCACTTAATGTCCTTATTGCGCCACCCGAGGCGATCCACCACGTCTTGCTTGAGCCCCAAAGCTACCGGCGAACGGGCAATGCTGTGATCTTCACCCTGCGAA
>NZ_CALLDG010000095.1 GCF_937999985.1 uncultured Corynebacterium sp. | reverse complement strand
GGCCTTCCTGTTCCTCATCGTTCTCTTCGTCTCCCGCTTCGGCCGCATGCGCCTGGGTGTGGAGGGCGAGGAGCCGGCATTCCGAACCTTGTCCTGGTTTGCGATGCTCTTCGCCGGTGGCCTCGGCTCCGTGCTGATGTTCTACGGTGTGGCCGAGCCGATGAACCACGTCGTCAACGTGCCCATGCAGGACGCAGAACCGATGAGTACAGAGGCGATCGGCGAGGCCATGGGCTTTACCCTGTATCACTTCGGCCTGCACATGTGGGTTATCTTCGCCCTGCCGGGTCTTGCTCTGGGCTACTTCATCTACAAGCGCCACCTACCACCACGCGTATCTAGTATTTTCGCGCCCATCCTCGGCGCCAGCATTTACTCGTGGCCCGGAAAGCTTATTGACGCCCTGTCTATCATCGGCACCGTTTTCGGCATTGCGGTTTCGGTCGGCCTCGGCACGCTGCAGATCAACTCTGGCCTGGCCAAGGTGTTTGGTGCGGAGACCGTCGCGTGGGTGCAGATCAGCATCCTTGTCGTCATCGTGGCGGCATCGTCCATCTCGGTATCCACGGGACTATCTAAGGGCATTAAGTGGCTGTCCAACATCAACATCCTCGCCGCAACTTTGCTGATGGTGTTCGTGCTGCTGACCGGCCCTACGCTCCTGTTGCTGCGCGGCACGATGGATGCCACCAGTCTGTACGCGGAGTACCTGCCGAAGATCATGTTCTGGTCCGACTCACAGCAGGTAAACCCCGGCTGGCAGGGTAAGTGGACGGTCTTCTACTGGGCGTGGACGATCTGTTGGTCGCCTTTCGTTGGCATGTTCGTTGCCCGCATTTCCCGCGGCCGTACCGTCCGCGAGTTCATCGGTGGCGTGCTGCTGCTGCCGACCGCATTCACCATCTTGTGGTTCTCCGTCTTTGGCTACGCCGGCCTGGACATCGAAAAGAAGGAACCTGGCGTGCTGACCCAGCCGATCGTGGAAGAAGGCGATCCCGCCACAGCACTGTTCACCTTCTTGGAGCACTTCCCGTGGACCATGGCCATCAGCATCCTGGCGCTATTCGTTATCGCCATCTTCTTTGTCACCTCCATCGACTCTGCCGCGCTGATCACCGACATGTTCGCCGCCGGTGAGGAGGGCAAGACCCCGCTGATGTACCGCCTGCTGTGGTGCATCATGATCGGCGCGGTCGCCGGCTCCATCCTGATCATGGCTCCAGATTCCGGCATCGACGCGCTGCAGCAAACCGTGATCATCATTGGCTTCCCGTTCGTGCTGTTCAACTTCGTCATGATGTTCTCCCTTGTGAAGGGCATGAACGACGACTCTGCGGCGCGTCCCGAGCCGCCGAGTCGCCAGTGGGGCAAGACCGACTCCGCGGAGAAGCTGGCCGAGCACGAGGCTCGCCCGGCACCTGGCTATGACAACGAGGGTAAGGAGCACGCGCGTTTTGAGTACGACGCGGAAGGCAACCTCGTTATCCCCGGCAACGTGCGCATCGAGGGCGACCTGGGAATCGTCGGCGACGTGGACAATGAGGCAGAAATCGCCCCTGCGCGCCCGATGTACGACCAGGAGGGCGAACTGATTACGGACGAGCCGACTGAGCCCGAAAGCTCGGCGGACGATGAGGGCGTCAATAAGGAATAGATCAGGAAAAGCGTTAAGCACAATCGCACCTACAACATCGGTAGGCTGGATCTAGTACGAATAAACCTATAAAAAAGGAGTGACCATGGTTCAGCGTGTAGGTGTTATCGGTGCAGGTCTGATGGGATCCGGCATCGCAGAGGTCGCAGCCAAGGCAGGCAGCGACGTGCTGGTTTGGGAAGCCAAGCAGGAGTTCGCCGATGCGGGTAAGGTTCGCATCGAGAAGTCCCTGGAGAAGGCCGTCAGCCGCGGCAAGCTGTCCGAGGAGGACCGCGACGCAGCGCTTGGTCGCCTGACCTTCACCACCAAGCTCGAGGACTTCGCGGACCGCGAGCTGGTCATGGAGGCCATCATCGAGAACGAGGACATCAAGAAGGACGTCTTCGCCAAGCTGGATGAGATCGTCGAGGACAAGAAGGCACCGCTGTGCTCCAACACGTCCTCCCTGCCGATTCAGACCATCGCCAGCGCCACCAAGAACCCGGGCCGCGTGCTGGGTCTGCACTTCTTCAACCCCGTTCCGGTTCTGCCGCTGGTGGAGGTCATCCCGGCGCTGACCACCGACGAG
>NZ_CALLDG010000094.1 GCF_937999985.1 uncultured Corynebacterium sp. | reverse complement strand
GGCGGCGGGAGGGCAAATTTGTAAGTTTCGTTTCGCTCACGGGCATCGCTCGCTTTCATCAGTTGTAGGGACGGGTAAAAGGGTGGGTTGATAGGCGAGTTGACGGGGCTGCGGGAAGTGCGGCGAGTGAGTCGCAAAAGCGCGGCGGGTAGGCGTCAAAAAAATTTTTAGGCTTTAAAACCGAACAGGCCACGCGGTGGGCAATAACCCCGTACCATTCACAGGTTTGTTATTTGCCGTATTCTTGGATCGTAAACCACTAAAAGACCAACTGACTAACTAGAGGCTGGGAGACGAACGCCACATGGCAAAGATCATCTACACCCGCACCGACGAAGCCCCACTCTTGGCGACGTATTCTTTGAAGCCGATTGTGGAGGCTTTTGCTTCGACCTCTGGAGTGGATGTGGAGACCCGCGACATTTCGCTGGCCGCCCGCATCCTGGCCGCGTTCTCCGACGTGTTGCCCGAGGAGCAGAAGGTTGACGACGCTCTGGCTGAGCTCGGCGAGCTGGCCAAGACCCCGGATGCGAACATCATCAAGCTGCCGAACATCTCTGCGTCTATCCCGCAGCTGCAGGCAGCCATCGCGGAGCTGCAGAAGGCGGGCTACGACCTGCCGGATTACCCGTCTGAGCCGAAGACCGACGAGGAGCGCGACGCGCAGGCTCGCTACGACTCCGTGAAGGGCTCCGCCGTTAACCCAGTGCTGCGCGAGGGCAACTCCGACCGCCGCGCGCCGAAGGCTGTGAAGAACTTCGCCCGCAAGCACCCGCACTCCATGGGCAAGTGGTCGCCGGATTCCAAGACGAACGTCGCCACGATGGAGGCCGACGACTTCCGCCACAACGAGCAGTCGGTCATCATGGACGGCGATGACACGCTGCGCATCCAGCTGGTCAAGCCGAACGGTGAGACGCAGGTGCTGAAGGAAGAGCTGCCGGTGCTGGACAAGGAGATTGTTGACGCCACGGTGATGCGCGCCGAGGCTCTCAGCACTTTCTTCCGGGCTCAGGTGGCTCGCGCGAAGGCGGAGGGCGTGTTGTTCTCCGTACACCTGAAGGCCACGATGATGAAGGTCTCCGACCCGATCATGTTCGGCCACGCAGTGCGCGCATACTTCCACGACGTGTACGAGCAGTACGGCGACCAGCTACTGCCGGCAGGCCTGAACGGCGAGAACGGCCTGGGTGCCATCCTGGACGCGCTGGATGCGGGCAAGGTCGACAACTCGGCCGAGATCCGCAAGGCCTTCGACAAGGCTCTGGCCGACGGCCCGGATCTGGCGATGGTGAACTCCGACAAGGGCATCACCAACCTGCATGTGCCCTCCGACGTGATTGTGGATGCTTCCATGCCGGCGATGATCCGCACCTCCGGCCAGATGTGGAACAAGAACGACGAGACCGAGGATGCGCTGGCAGTTCTGCCGGATTCCTCCTACGCGGGCATCTACCAGGTCGTTATCGACGACTGCCGCAAGAACGGCGCCTTCGACCCGACCACGATGGGCACCGTGCCGAACGTTGGTCTGATGGCACAGAAGGCCGAGGAGTACGGCTCCCACGACAAGACCTTCCGCATTGAGGCCGAGGGCCGCGTACAGGTGCTGAATGGCGCCGGCGACGTACTGATGGAGCACGAGGTTGCTGAGGGCGACATCTGGCGTGCCTGCCAGGCCAAGGACATTCCGCTGCAGGACTGGGTGAAGCTGGCTGTGAAGCGCGCCGCCGCTACCGGCGCCCCGGCTGTGTTCTGGCTGGATCCGGAGCGCGCACACGACAGGAACGTGCAGAAGCAGGTGGAGACCTACCTGAAGGATCACGACACCGAGGGCCTGGACATCCGCATTCTGCCGCCGGAGGAGGCCATGCAGCTCTCCCTCGACCGCATCCGCGCTGGCGAGGACACGATTTCCGTCACCGGCAACGTGCTGCGCGACTACCTGACGGACCTGTTCCCGATCATGGAACTGGGCACTTCCGCGAAGATGCTTTCCGTGGTTCCGCTGATCGCTGGCGGTGGCCTGTTCGAGACTGGTGCGGGCGGATCCGCGCCGAAGCACGTGGCGCAGCTGGTGAAGGAGAACCACCTGCGTTGGGATTCCCTGGGTGAGTTCCTGGCGCTGGCGGAGTCTCTGCGCAAGCTGCAGGAGACGGACGATAACCCGCGCACCCCGATCCTGGGCGATGCTCTGGACGCCGCCACCGAGTCCGTGCTGAACGAGTCGAAGTCCCCGTCCCGCGAGGTCGGCGAGATCGACAACCGCGGCTCCCACTTCTACCTGGCGAAGTTCTGGGCTCGCGAGCTGGCTGACCAGACTCGCGACGCTGAACTGGCGGAGATCTTCAAGCCTGTTGCTGACGCCCTCGAGGCCAATGAGGAGAAGATCTCCCAGGAGCTGCTGGATATTCAGGGTCACGAGGTGGACCTGGGCGGTTACTACTGGCCGAACGACGAGAAGACGAACGCTGTGATGCGCCCGTCCTCGACGTTCAATGAGATCATCGACGGCCTGAACACCAACAAGTAGCCGGCTGGGCTGGCAGGACCGGGCTAACCTGCCGGATACCGGCCTATATCATCCCCAGCGCTTGCGCTTTAATGCTGGCGCTGGGGTTTTCCTGTATTCGCGCCCCCTTACCTCCCTCCGCCGCCTTCCCCACCTCACCGCCTTCCCCTTACCCTCACTCAGTCCAGCCTCAGGAGACCCAGATGTCGTTAGAACGGGAATACGTCACTCCGGAGAAATCCAGAGCCCCAGCACCAACCTTCTGACCAGCGGTTTTGCATATTTGCAAACGGTTACAAATAACGCATTCCCGTTCTAGCGACATTTCGCGCGCCAGAGGGGCCTTAAATGTCGGAAAACTTGCAGAACCTTGGGCAGCGGGGGCACCACACCCCAGCGAGACCACCGAAGCTGCGCAGCGGAGCTGTGGAGCTCAGCAGCAACATAGCAGGCAGAAAATGCGCAGTTCTAGACCAAGTGGTACAGCGTTTCCGTAAGTCACAAACCCCTCACCACCTGGAACTTTCTGGCGTCAATAAGAAAAAAGTAGACAGAGCGGTTTACTTTTAATGCGCGTGGGTCTATCGTCGTAACACAGCAAAGCTAAACAGCAAACCAAAGCGCAAACCAACCAACAAAACCCCAAAGGACCACACCAATGCCGAAGTACAACAACGAGAACGCAGAGCAGTGGGGCTTCGCCACCCGCCAGATCCACGCAGGCCAGCCCGTCGGTGACACCGGCGCGCGCAACCTGCCGATCCACTTCACCACCAGCTACGTCTTCAACGACGCAGAACACGCCAAGCAGCGCTTCCATCTGGAAGACCTGGGCCCCATCTACTCCCGCCTGACCAACCCCACCGTCGAGGCGCTGGAGAACCGCCTGAACTCCCTGGAAGGCGGCGTGCACGCAGTCGCTTTCGCCTCCGGCATGGCCGCCGAAACAGCCGCGATCCTGAACCTGGCCGGCGCCGGCGACCACATCGTCGCCTCCCCGCGCCTGTACGGCGGCACCGAGACTCTGCTACAGCACACCCTGCCGAAACTGGGCATCGAGACGACTTTCGTGGAAAACCCCGACGACCCGGAGTCCTGGAAGGCCGCCGTCCGCCCGAACACCAAGGCCTTCTTCGCAGAGACCTTCGCAAACCCGCAGGCAGACGTGCTGAACATCCCAGCCGTCGCGGAGGTCGCTCACGCTAACCAGGTCCCGCTAATCGTGGACAACACCCTGGCCACCGCAGCCCTGGTCCGCCCGCTGGAGCTGGGCGCGGACGTCGTGGTTGCATCCCTGACGAAGTTCTACACGGGCAATGGCTCGGGCCTGGGCGGCATCATCGTCGACGGCGGCTCCTTCGACTGGTCCGTTGAGCGCGACGGCCAGCCGGTCTTCCCCGGCTTCGTCAACCCGGATCCCGCCTACCACGGCCTGAAGTACGTGGACCTGGCCCCGGCTGCCTTCGGCATGAAGCTCCGCGCCGGCATTATCCGCGATACGGGCGCCACCCTCTCCGCGTTCAACGCATGGGTTGTGGCCCAGGGCTTGGATACGCTGACCTTGCGCATCGCCAAGCACAACGAGAACGCGAAGGCCGTGGCAGAGTTCCTGGCCGAGCAGCCGCAGGTAGCCACCGTGAACTACGCGGGCCTGCCGACCTCCCCGTGGTTCAAGGTCAAGGAGGAACTGGGCTTGGAATACACCGGCTCTGTCCTGAGCTTCGACCTGAAGGTCGACGACCCGACCTCGGAGGAGGCGAAGGAAAAGGCCTGGGCCTTCATCGAGGCCCTGCAGCTGCACTCTGACCTGGCAAACGTTGGCGATGTGCGTTCCCTGGTGGTGCACCCGGCCACCACCACCCACTCGCAGTCCGATGCGCGCGGCCTGGCCCGCGCGGGTGTGTCCCACGCTACGGTTCGCCTGTCCGTGGGCATTGAGGACATTACCGACATCATCGACGACCTGAAGCTCGGCTTCGCGGCCATCTAAGGCTGTCTAGGATCTAGGCTTTAGGCTGATTCCCATGAACCCCGAGTTCCTCCCCGCTTCTGGCGCGTCACGCACGGTCTCTATCGGCGACGTGGTCACGGAGGCGGGTGTAACTATTTTTGACGCCGAACTCCGCTACTTCGCGTTCTACGATTCTCCGGATGGCGCCGCGGACTATGCCGAGTTCTCCGCCGGTCCCGAGCCGGGGCTGTCCCCGGAGGAGCGGCCGATTGTGCTGATCGAGCATGCCCTCACTGGCGACGGCAATGCGGCCGACTGGTGGGCGGACATGGTGGGTCCGAACAAGCCGATCGACACCACCCGCTACCTGGTACTCTGCGCGAATGTGCTGGGCGGCTGCCAGGGGTCCACCGGCCCGAGTTCGCCGCACCCCGACGGCAAGGCGTGGGGCTCGCGATTCCCCGCTTTGTCGATCCGTGACATGGTTACGGCGGAACGGCTGTTGTTGGAGCGTGTGGGCGTCACAAAGGTCCATGCCCTTGTGGGTGCCTCGATGGGCGGGGCGCGGGTGCTGGAGTGGTCGCTCATGTACCCGGAGATGGTCAACGCGGCGTTACCGATCGCGGTGAGCGCGCGTGCGTCTGCGTGGCAGATTGGCCTGCAGTCCAGCCAGATCCGCTTCATTGAGGCGGACCCGGCCTGGCAGGGCGGCGATTACTACGACTCGGGCAAGGTTCCTTCGCATGGGCTGGGGCAGGCGCGCCGCATCGCGCACCTGACGTATCGAGGCGAGCTGGAAGTCGATGAGCGTTTCGGGGTGGATCCGCAGAACGGCGAAAACCCCTACGGGCCGTACCGCGACCCGCACCAGCGCTTCGCGGTGGAAAGCTACCTGGATCGCCAGGCAGAGAAGCTGGTGGCACGCTTCGATGCGGGCAGCTACGTGGTGCTAACCGACGCGCTGAACAGGCACGACGTCGGCCGCGGACGGGGTGGCATGAACGCCGCCCTGGGCTCGTGTGAAGTGCCGACGATGGTGGTAGGTGTGGATACCGACATTCTGTATCCGCTGCACCAGCAGGAACACCTGTCGCGCAATCTGGGGGACTTCATCGGGATGTCGAAAATCACCTCTCCGACGGGCCACGATGGGTTTCTGATTGAGTCACGCCAGATGGGGCAGGCGTTAGCGAAGTTCCTGGCGAAGGCGGAGATCATCGCCGAAGGTACCGAGGGCGCCGAGGGAACTGCGCGAGCTTAGCTGGTCAGCGGGTCGACGCTCACGGCGATCCACAAAATGATTATGCCGATGGCGGCTGTGAAGGCGGTATCGAACTTGCGCGAACGCACCGCCAGCACGCCCAGCACGCGGGAGTCCAGGAGTAAGCGAAGTACAGCCAGGTAGACCATCGCGCTGCCCAGCATGACGCTAGCTCGACGCCACCTGTCCACCAACAACAGCGCCAGCACAGCCAGCAGCATCAGCCCGAACAGCCCCAGCAGCACGTACTGGACGGAGCGGGAAAGCCGGGAGGGCGGGTTGTTCCGGTCGTGGGGGTTATCGAGGAGCCGCTGGCGGGCGTCGCCGATGCGGGCTGGGCGGGAGCGATTAGGCACGCAGCAGCTTCTCCGCGCGCTCGACGACGTTGCGCACCAGGAAGGCTCGGGTCAGCGGGCCTACTCCCCCGGGGTTCGGGGACACGGCACCGGCGACGTCCCACACGTCCGGGTGTACGTCGCCCTTCAGCTTGCCGTCGTCGCCGCGGGAGACTCCCACGTCCAGGATCGCTGCGCCCGGCTTGACCATGTCCGCGGTGATCATGTGCGGCACGCCGGCGGCGGCGACGATCACGTCCGCGGCCTTCGTCTCCGCCGCCAGGTCCTTGGTGCCGGTGTGGCACAGGGTGACAGTGGAGTTCTCGCTGCGGCGGGTGAGCATCAGGCCGATCGGGCGACCGACCGTCACTCCACGGCCGATGACTACAACCTTCGCGCCGTTCAGCTCCACGCCGAAGCGGCGGAGCAGGTGGATCGCACCGTTGGGGGTGCAGGGCAGCGGGGCGGGCTCGTTGAGCACCAGCTTGCCCAGGTTTACCGGGTGCAGCCCATCGGCATCCTTCTCCGGGTCGATGCGCTCCAGCACAGCATTTTCATCCAGGTGCTTCGGCAGCGGCAGCTGCACGATGTAGCCGGTGCAGGCATCGTCGGCGTTCAGCTCGTCGATGACTGCGTTGAGCTCTTCCTGGGAAACGTCCGCCGGGAGGTCCTTGCGGATGGAGTTCACGCCGATCTGCTCGCAGTCCTTGTGCTTCATATGCACATAGGAGTGGCTGGCCGGGTCGTCGCCCACCAGCACGGTGGCCAGGCCGGGAGTCACGCCCTTTTCCTTCAGCGCAGCGACGCGCTGTTCCAGGTCGGCGAAGATCTCGTCGCGGTAGAGTTTTCCATCCAATTTAGTAGCTGCCATGAGCCCCATTATTCCACGCGGGCTCGCTGGGATCGAGGTGGCGTCATGGCTAAGAGAGCAACTAGTGCACGAAACTAGTAGGGCCTACCCGGCCAGTGCGGCGCATAGGCGACAGTTGGACGAGCAGGGTTCGTGGCGGCCACGACCACGCCAATGACGACGATGGCGATTCCGGCCAGCGCGACCGAGGTGGGAATGGTGAGAGTATGCTGCAGGGTCGTTTCGGTATCCAGCCAGGTATCGATGATGTCGATGTAGCGCTGCCCCTCTTCCGAGGTGATTACGTCCCGGCCGTCAGGTCCCCCAGTGGGCCAAGCTTTTTCTCCGTACTCCCGGATTTCCTCGCGGAAGTCCCACCCTGGCACCAGCGAGAAAGCCGCCCCGCCGCCCCACCACACGAGCATGCCGCCCCAGAAGATGGCGAGGGAATCCTTGCACCACTTCGGGATCGCGAGCGCAACGAAGTTGAGGAGGCACTGGATACCAAAGAAGAGCGGGCCGACCGCGGCTGCGACCAGGAGGATCCCCACCCAGTCCTTGCCATAAAACACGAAGCGCAAGACGCAGTACACGATCGGCATAAGGAAGGCAGCTAGCCAGCCGATCAGCAAAGGCATGAAGCGAGAGTCCTGGCCGGTTTGCGGCGGCGGGGCATACCCGTAGGCGGGCATAGGGGCAGGCGAGCCGTAGTGAGGGTACGTCATGCCACCGATCCTGTCAGACGGCGGGCGCTTTGGCTGGGGATTCTGGGCATTAGGGCGAACATGGCCAAGAGCATGAAAAACCGCGGCACGTTGGGACTATGCCGCGGGGCGGGATGAGGTTTTTCTTCCATACTTATAGAAGAATCTGCACGGTGGGAATGTTCCCACAGCTACTTTATTTCTCCTGTGATTCAGCCAGATCACGTCGGCGGCGAAGCAAGGTAAATGCACCCACAACAACGAGCATGGCTCCGATAAGCGCCACCCACCACAGATGCGCTCCGGTTTGCGCCAGTCGATCGATGATGCTTGAAGACTCGCCGCCTTCATGACCACCGCCTGGGCTATTTGGCGGTGCTGGAGTATCCGGGTGCTCCGGCGGCGGGGTACCTGGAGTGCTTGGCTTATCGGGCGGCGTTCCGGGCTTATCCGGAGGCGTTCCGGGCTTATCCGGTGGCGTTCCTGGATTGTCCGGCGGCGTTCCTGGATTGTCCTCCGGCTTCGGCTTCGTATTCACCGTCACGTTGTAGTTCCAGCTGCCGGTTTCTCCGATAGGGATCGTGATGAGGAAAGGACTGGACTGGCGGTATTCCTTAGTAGGATCCGCGCCCTCGTATTCCGTGACCAAGTACATGCCGACCGGGAGGCCGGTGAACACTGCCTTACCGGAACTATCTGTGTACGCCTCAAAGGTTCTATCGAACCCCTGCCGACGAGCATCGGCTACCGAGAGCCGCTTCGCCTGATTCATCCCCTTCTCGGTAGTGAGGTCAATCCCCTGGACACGCTGCGCTGTGAAGCGAATGTTGTCGATAGGCCCAAAGGGTTTCTTGCCCCCTCGGTCGTCCCACCAATTTGGTTCGCTTTTCACCACAGTGAGAGTACCGAGACGGGTAGCATCAATAAACTTCACATCCAGGCCTTCGACCTGGCCTGTGATGGTGTGCTGCTTCGCGTTAGCCTGCGGCACAACAGGGGTGGGGGCAACGAGCGGAGTGCCGACCAGAGCCACGACTGCGCCCAAGCCGAACACGGAGCGGCGCAGCCCGGCACGGTGCACCGGCGCCCGCTGTACCTGTGACGCGGTGTTCATGAGGTTCACGGCTTATTCCTCTTCCATTTCTTCTTCGCCTACTACTACCTGTTCGGATTGTCTGGCTTTCTGCTTCTTCCGCTCGCGAAGGAACCACCAAGTAATCAGTGCGATGATCAACACTGCGGCGGCGAGCAGTAGCCACATCCACCACTGCATCAGCTTGCCGCGATCATCGAACACGTTGCTCTCGTTCTCATCCATTGGAACGCGGTGGGCGTGCACCAGGAGACGGTGGGTATTCACGCCGTAGGGGGTGCAAGTGATGAGGGTCAGCAGGTCCTCGTCCGGTCGGGTTTTGAGGCTGTCGACCTCGTCCGGCAAGACAACCTCTGTGTCGTACACTTCGTACTTCATCTTCTCGCCGAAGGTGGATACGTAAACCGCATCGCCCTTCCGCACGTCCACGAGGTCATCCCACAGCGTGGCGTTGGACAGGCCTGTGTGGCCTGTAATTACCGCGTGAGTTCCCTTTCCGCCTACAGGTAAGGAGGATCCGTAGAGGTGCCCAAGACCTTTTTGCAGAATCTCGTCGGAGGTCCCGTGGTAAACGGGTAGGCGCGATTCGATGGACGGGATAACCACCTGGCTCATGGCGCTCTGCCCAGAGAGCTGGGAAAGATACTCTTCGTATGCGGGGTTATCCTCGCTGACGCGAGCCAGCCACGGATCCAGGATTGGTCCGTCCTTGTGCGTCGTGTTATACCTGCGGGCTTCCTCTACCGCTCGACTAAGGGCTTGAGGGTCCGTTTCCTTCAAGTCTTGTTCGTATTTTTCCGCGATCTTCTGTTGCTGGTGGTTGTTCCACTGCGTGGCGTAAACGGGATAAAGCATGACAAGCAGCCCCACTACCACTAAGAGGATGGGGAGGAAGGTGCGCCGAAAGAGTGATCGCGGTGCGCTCTTTCGATGCTTACCAATTGTGCTTGTCATGCCTGTTGCTTTCCCGTTCGAACTGCCTAGCCCCTACTGCTGGGTGCTTCGGCGAGCTGCGTAGAAACCGCCACCGATAATTGCCAAACCAGCCAGAACGATGGCCCAGAAGCCTGCGCCACCGGTGTTCGGCAGGTGGTTTTCGTCGGTGTAGTTCTTGATGTTGGCGGTGTACTCGATTGCCTTGATCGGCGCACCGTTTTCGTCCACATCGCCCTTCTCCAGCTTGAAGTGCTCAAGCGCATCGTTGGCCACGTAGCCTTCAGGTGCCTTGGTCTCCTGCAAGCAGTAGTTGGTCTCCGAGTCGGCCTGGTTGTTGGCGAAGTCGGTAACGTGTACGCCCTCGATGGTGACAGTGCCCTGGTCGTTGGTGGTCCACTTGTCCTGGCCCTGGACGTTCAGCGGATCGGTGCCTTCCTTCTTCTTCCAGGCCCCGTTACCTTCGTCGACACACTGCACCAACTGGAACTCTGCACCCTTCAGCCTCTTGTTCTCATCGTTGCCGTCGGTCTTGTTGATGGTGACCTTGCCCCAGTAGGTGTGAACCTTATCCGACGTCTTCTCTGTGTCGTGGTCGGAAGAGCCGTTATTGGTGATCAGCGTTGCGTCGTTGGGAACGTGCTGGATGAAGCCGTTGGTCTTGGTCGTGATGGTGGTGAACACGAGGTCGGTGGACTTCAGCTTGTTGCGGCCAGTTTCGGTGAATTCGACCTTAATCTCCTGGCCGTTCTTTACCAACTCGTAGTCGGTATCCGCCACCAGTTCTTGAGCGCTGTCAGCGGCCGCTCCGTACTTCACCTTGACAGTAGCGTTTGCAGCGTCCAGGTTCTGATCAAGCTTATCCTTGACGATGTACTTGCTCAGCGTGGAATTCTTAGCAACAGCCGGAACACCCGTGGTGATCGTGTACTTGTAGTCCTGGCCTGCCTGTGCGTTCTGGTCCTCAACTTCCTTGGTGATTGTCACCTTGGAGTTCTTCGGGTACGCGTGAACGTCATAGATCCAGCCCTTGCCCTCCGAGTTGGTCATCGGCACATACACCAGGAACGGTGCGCCGGGCACCAGACCCGAATCAGCCGGGACTTCGGTTTCGGTGACCTTGTAGAGACCCTTTGGCAAGTTCTCGAACTTCAGGGTGCCATCTTCGCCGGTGGTGCCTTCCTTGGAGTACGCACCGTCGCCTTCCCGTGCCTTAGCCTCGGAAGGATTGGTAATCTCGCGTGCCTTTGCCCAGTCGCCGCTGTTGTTCAGTGGCTGAACCAGCTCAATCTTGTACTTGACGCCCGCGGCTGGTTCACCAGAAGGGTTCTTAATCTCAGTTCCGTCGCCCTGCTCGCCCTCAGCGCCGATGCGCTTGTGCAGGGTAAGGGAAAGTTGCTTGGTGTTGTCGATGGTGCTGACGGCCTGCGCCTGTGCGGTCGGGGCCTCGTAGACTACTTCGGCGCCGACGGTGCCGGCAGCCAGTGCGATAGCGAATGCAGCGGACAGCGCGCCTACGCGCTTGCCGACAGTTGCGTTAGACATGAAAGTCCTTCTTTCTTACAAGTGAATGAGTAGTGGAAGTTGATCCGAGTGGTCGAGGGCACATGGTTGGCAATACTCGTGGCGAGCTACTTGCGGTGAACACTGCGCGCCGTCGTAACGGATCCTTGTGTGAGCAATGTGGTTTCTTGGCTTCAGGTCATCGTGCCCACCCGGGTCCATCTCGGCACCGGCCTGGGGTACTGGGGTGAAACATTGTTCTCCTCTTTAGAATTTGTGCACGTCAGGGTTAGTTCAGTCGTCGGCGTATGCCCATGGCTCCTGTGGCTGCGATGAGAAGCCCCGCGAGAATGGGGAGCATCACACCGTCGCCACCGGTCTTTGGCATCACGCCCTGGTGCACATTGGCCACCTGCAGCCATGCACCGTCTGGATAGTCCTGTGGCAGGTCACTCGGCTTAGACGCAGCAAACAGTGCGTTCTGCTGGTCCGACTCCACGATCGTCTTGCCATTGGCATCTCGTTTGATGCTGATTTTCACCGGGGTAGGCAAGAGCTGATAGCCGTCCGGCGACTTCGTCTCCAACAAGAAGTAGGTTCCGTAGTCCAGTTCGGTCCAGAGGTACTTTCCATCCTCTGTGACCTTGAGGTCCGCAATTTTGTTCGCCGCCGGTCCCGTGGGGTCTTGGTCGTAGATCGCGAACTGCGCCCCGTATTTGTCGCCGTCGCGCGCGGGGATAGTCGTGATGTTTCCTGCGGAGTCCGAATCAACCTTCCATAGATAGAAACGGGTCTTATCGGGTCCGGGATAGCAACCCTCGTCTTCGAGGTCGCCCATCTTCACGCTATTGGCGAAGCCGCCGCGCTCTGCACTGCATTCTGGTGCGTCGTCACCGTCACCGGGTGTGACGCCACCTTCCCCGCCTCCGGCCGATTCAGTTCGAGCTTTATCGTATTCTGCCTTATCAAGGGTGAACTTCAGTTTGACTCGGTACCGATGAGTGCCGTCGCCATGCTTGGGATCCTGCCGTCCAACTGCATCGATGGTGCGCTTTTCCCGCATTTCTGGGGAGTCCTCGGAACCTTCTCGGTCACAGTTGTCTAGCCGGAAGCTTCCCGTTTGCAGCACGTCAGATTCTACCACGCACGAAGGTGTGTCTCCCGGTTGTTTGTCCTTGGACGTGTATTCGTCAGTGAAGTACACCTCCGCACCGGTGAGCTTCGCCCCCTTGGGCAGCTTCGGGGTATCGGTGGGCGCCGGGTAAACGTATTCGTTAAGGTCATCAAGGCTCTTAACCGTCACGTCATAGGCGGCAGTGTACGTAACATTGCCTTGGCCATCCGTATCGGAAGTGATGTCGTCGAAGCCGACCTTTCCGTCACCGTTGGTGTCGATGGCAGTCTTGCTCAATGCACCTGGGCAGGAATCGTAAGCAGTATCGTTCGTCGGGTCTTCGTCTTTGTCATGGTTAATCACAGACGCCGTGTTAGGGCGACATTCCGCACCGGACTTCAATGTCGCGCCAATGATGACGGTCGCCTTACCGCCGGCAGGCATGGGTCCGAAGAAGTAGGTTTTTGTTATCTCACCGGTTTGGGGATTCTCGGTGGCAGGTTGAGTGTGGACATTCCCACCGTCGTACCCCTCGTAAACAACCTGGTTGTACTCCACGAGGCCTTCGTAGGTTGCCGGCAGAATGTCGTACAAGGTGAAACCTGACGAAGCACCTTTTCCGATGTTCTCAACCTCCAGCGCCCAATACTTCTTGTCCCTGGGCAAGCCGGCATCATAGACCTGTTTCAGTCGGGGGTCTCCTGGATCCAAAGTAGTTTTCTTT
>NZ_CALLDG010000093.1 GCF_937999985.1 uncultured Corynebacterium sp. | reverse complement strand
GCCGAAGCGAAGAAGGACATCGACCCGGACATCGGCAACGACCTGGAGGATCTGTTGCAAGCCGTGGAGCTGGTGGTCACCAGCCAGTTTGGCTCGACCTCCATGCTGCAGCGCAAGCTGCGCATCGGTTTTGCCAAGGCTGGGCGCCTGATGGATCTGATGGAGACCCGCGGCGTGGTCGGGCCGTCCGAGGGGTCGAAGGCACGTGAGGTACTGGTGAAGCCCGAGGAGCTCGACACGATGCTTTGGATGATCAAGGGCGCGAACCCCGAGGACGCGCCCAAGGAAGTCATGGAGGCAGGTGCCGAAGGTGCCGAAGGCGTTCACGACGGCGATGATTCCGGCGATGACGGGACGCGCGTGGTCGCGGCCAACCCGCCGAGCGGCGCCGTGTAGCCCCTATGGCGCAGCTGGCCTCTGCTGGGTGTAGAGTAGTCGGCAGTTGGAGGGGAGTACCCTAACGTCAAGGATGCTTGGCGCCCTCGACATTGATCGTCAGCACGGAAGGTTGCGGTGAAGCCGCGGGCCTCCCGGTCATGTCGGCTCGTAACTTTCATGGAACGGGCAGGGGAGACCTCCGGTCTATTTAGTGATGAGTTTTTATCGACCGGAGGTTTTCCATGGAAGTAAACGCCTTAACGTGGATCATCACCATTGTGGTGGTCGCCGGGTTCTTTGTCTTCGATTTCTATAGCCACGTCAAGACACCCCACGAGCCGAGCATCAAGGAGTCGGCGCTGTGGAGCCTGTTCTACGTGGCTCTCGCCTGCATCTTCGGCGGCTTCCTCTGGTTGACCTGGGGTGAGCCAGGCAACCCGCACCAGCACGGCCTGGAGTTCTTCGCCGGTTACATCACCGAGAAGGCCTTGAGCGTGGATAACCTCTTTATCTTCGCGCTTATCCTGAGCTCCTTTAAGATCCCCCGCAAGTACCAGCAGAAGGTGCTGCTCATCGGCATTGCGGTGGCGCTGATCCTGCGTGGTATCTTCATCGCCCTGGGCGCGGCGATCATCGAGGCGTGGTCCGACGTCTTCTACTTGTTCGGCCTGTTCCTGCTGTGGACCGCGGCGAAGCTGCTGTGGGACGAGGTCTCCGGCCAGGAGGAGAAGGATCCGCAGGACATGATGGTCATCAAGATGACCCGGAAGTTTATCCATGTCTCGGATCACTACAAGTCGGACCGTTTGTGGTTTAAGGAAAACGGCAAGAGGGTTTTGACGCCACTTTTCATCGCCCTGGTGGCCATCGGCTTCGTGGACGTGTTGTTCGCCCTCGACTCCATCCCTGCCATCTACGGCATTACCAGCGAGCCTTACATCGTGTTCACGACCAATGCTTTGGCTCTGATGGGGCTGCGACAGCTGTACTTCCTGCTGGACGGCCTGCTGGAACGCCTGGTGTACCTCGGCTACGGCCTTTTCATTATCCTGGCCTTCATCGGTACCAAGCTGATCCTGCACGCGCTGCACGAGAACAACCTGCCGTTTATCAACGGCGGCGAGGGAGTTGCCGTTCCTGAGGTTTCCGTGGAGCTGTCGCTTATCGTCATCGTCGGCGTGCTGGTGGTTACCACCGTCCTCAGCATGACGGTCGGCAA
>NZ_CALLDG010000092.1 GCF_937999985.1 uncultured Corynebacterium sp. | reverse complement strand
CGTGGCCGGGCAGTAGCGGCTTGTCCTGTCCGCGCTCGCGCAGCTTGGCGAGGGTCTCCAGGTAGGCCCCCAGGTCACCATCGGTCTCGGAGATCATGGTGGTGTGGCGGCCGGCGAGGGTATCGCCAGTGATGATGCCCTCCACGTCGGAATCGTCGGTGCCGCCGTTGGAGTGGATAAAGAAGGAAACACAGTCGGAGGTGTGGCCCGGGCAGTGGACGACCTCAATGGTGGGGGTTAGCCCCTCGAAGGAGATGATCTCCCCGTCCTCCAGCTCGTCGGCTGCGATGCAGTACTGCTTATCGAAGGCACGAACCGGCGCACCGGAGATCTGACGGAAGCGCTGAGCACCGTTGGCGTGGTCGGCGTGGCGGTGGGTCAGCAGCACAACGCCAATCTCCGCACCGCCCTCGGTAGCCTTGGTATTCAGCACATTCAGGTGGCCCTCGTCCTGCGGACCCGGATCCACCACAACGGATACTGTGTCGTTTTCTCCCCTAATCACCCAGGAGTTCGTGCCCTCCAGAGCAGCGTAGCTGGGGTTCGGCGCGAGTACGACGCCAACGTTCGGAGTTACTGGACGTAGTTGACTATAAGCGGGGTGCTTCATGCCTCCCAGTGTAGATCGAACCGCGAAATTATGCGCTGATCTGCGCGACGATCTCTACCTCTACGGGGGCATTCAGCGGCAGCGCAGCCACACCGACTGCGGCACGGGCATGCACTCCGGCTTCGCCGAAGATTTCTCCCAATAGTTCGGAGGCGCCGTTGATCACGCCTGGCTGCCCGCCGAAGTCTGCGGTGGAGGCAACGTATCCATTGACCTTCACGATCCGCTCGATGTTATCGATCCCCACCAGGTCGTCGATGGCGGCAATGGCGTTCAGCGCGGCGGTACGGGCGGCGTCATAAGCCTGCTCCTCGGTCACCTCAGCGCCGACCAGCCCCGTGACGGGCAGCTTGCCGTCCACGAAGGGCAGCTGACCGGAGGTGTAGACGATGTTGCCACTGCGCACGGCCGGCACGTAGGCGGCGACGGGTGCCGCCACCGGCGGTAGCTGCAGGCCGAGTTCTTCTAGTTTTTGGCGAAAGTTCTGCTGTGCCATTTTTATTGCCCCTATTGCCTTACCGCTCCGCTGCCCTATTGCTCCAGCGGGCGCTTCATGTAGGCAACGTGCTGCTCACCAGTCGGACCGGGCAGTACGGAGACGAGCTCCCAGCCATCCTGTCCCCAGTTATCCAGGATCTGCTTAGTAGCGTGAGTGAGCAGCGGCACGGTTACGTATTCCCAGTTAGTCATGGGAACTACTGTAATGGTTACTTCTTTGCCGCGCTGGCAGCCTCGAGCTGGCCTGCGAAGAAGTCCGCCCAGCTGGTGATCTCGGGGTGCTTGCGCAGCAGCGCGCGGCGCTGGCGCTCGGTCATGCCACCCCACACGCCGAACTCCACCTTGTTATCCAGTGCGTCGGCGCGGCACTGCAGCACAACGGGGCAGTGGCGGCAGATGGCCACAGCCTTGCGCTGGGCAGCACCCTTTACAAAGAGCTCGTCCGGATCCACGTTGCGGCAGTGTGCCTGAGTGATCCACTCGCCGCGGTTGTTAAAAGACTCGCGGGTCGTGATCTGTTCAGCAGGCTGGCAGGTCGGCTTGGAGCCGCCGGCCACCTTCGTGCGGGCAAGCGATGCAGTCATTGTCTTCCTCCGAAACGTGCCTCCAGCAGGGGCGGCCCTCGCGCCTTGTGCGTCGGTTGTCGTTTGGTGCCGCCAACTGCCGTAGAGACTTGCTGTAGTAGTAATTTTATTCACACGTTTTTAGAAGTGTCGAATAGGTCACATTTTGGGGGTAACTGATAGCCACGCGACATTTGTTAAGTATGGATTCAACCGACCAGCGAAAACTGTAGATCTGCTACCCGCCCCATGATCTTTTCTTTTTGACGCCCTCACGATCGCGCTGGTCAGCCCGTCAGTAAATCGTGTCGCGCATCACATTCAAAACTTTTCCCAAACCGGCGCCGGGGCAAATTTTTTCCACTAAAGGTGCACAGATCTGCAAAGGGAGTGATCACCCCCGGTGGCTGGCGTGTGGGCGTCACAAAGAAAGGGCAAAAAGGCTAAAGGGTTGTCCGGGACGTGGGTTATGGTGATAGCCGTGGACGCACCGAAGGCATTTCTGAAACTTTTTCTCGCCATCCTGGCCGGTGGCGTGCTGCTGGCCGCCGCCATCCTGCCTTTCGCGGGCGCGGGCGGCTGGGTGGTAAACGCCAGCACGGACGCGATGAACTCCAATGTGCAGGACATTTCCGAGAACAACTCGGTGCCGCTGCGCTCGCGGATCACCGACCGGGACGGCAAGACAATCGCCTGGGTGTACAACCAGAACCGCACTGAAGTTCCCTCGGACAAGATCTCCCAGGCAATGAAGGACAGCATCGTTGCCATCGAGGACCGGCGCTTCTACCAGCACAAAGGCGTGGATATCCGCGGCACCCTGCGCGCGGCGGCGGCGAACGTCTCTAGCGGTGGGGTCTCGGAGGGCGCGTCGACGATCAACCAGCAGTACGTGAAGAATTACCTATGGCTGATCGAAGCGGAGAACGAGGACGAGGCCGCCCAGGCCATTGAAACCTCGCTGCCCCGCAAGCTGCGCGAGATGAAGATGGCCGGCGACCTGGACAAAAAGCTAACTAAGGACGAGATCCTGACGCGCTACCTGAACCTGGTCTCCTTCGGCAACAGCGCCTTCGGCGTGCAAGCCGCGGCGCAGACCTACTTCGGCGTGAACGCGGCGGATCTGAACGACAATCAGGCGGCCTTCCTGGCCGGAATCGTGCAATCCACCAGTGCGCTGAACCCGTACACCAACCCGGAGGGTGCGAAGCAGCGGCGCGATGCCGTGCTGCAGGCGCGTGTGAACGCGGATAGCCTTTCGCAGGCCAAGGCGGATGAGCTGGCGAGCAAGCCGCTGGGCGTGCTGGAGGAGCCGAAGGTTCCCGCCAACGGTTGTATCGGCGCCGGTGGCTCCGGGTTCTTCTGCGATTACGTGATGGAGTACCTGGACAACAAGGGGATCTCCAAGGACGAGGTAGCCAAGGGCGGCTACACGATCCGGACCACGCTGGATCCGAAGGCGCAGAAACACGCGGAGACGGCCGTCCGCAGCAAAGTCTCCCCGGACCAGGAGGGCGTATCCGCCGCGACGAACTACATCACGCCCAAGGGTGGCAAGCACCAGGTGTTGGCCATGGCTTCCTCGCGCAAGTACGGCCTGAGCCAGGACGAGCGGGAATCCGTGCTGCCGCTGCCCCACTCGCTGCAGGGGCACGGCGCCGGCTCCGTGTTCAAGATCTTCGCGGCCGCGGCAGCACTGGAGGACGGCATGGGCCTCAACACCAACCTCGCCGTGCCCACCCGCGCCGAGGTTGAAGGCATGGGTGCAGGCGGCGCACCAGGCTGCCCGCCGAACAAGTACTGCGTGGAAAATGCAGGCTCTTACAAGCCCAACATGACGTTGAAGGAAGCGCTGGCGACCAGCCCGAATACTCCCTTCATCGAGATGGCGGAGAAGCTGGGCATGAAGCGCATCACGGACATTGCTATCAAGCTGGGTCTGCGCTCCTACAAGAACGAGGGCAGCTTTGACGGCAAGAACTCCGTGGAGGAGTACGTCAAGGACAACAACCTGGGCTCCTTCGTTCTGGGCCCCACGGCCGTCGACCCGCTGGAGCTTTCCAACGTGGCCGCCAGCCTGGCCGACCACGGCCGCTGGTGCGAACCCACGCCCGTGCTGTCCGTAAAGGATCGCAACGGCGAGAACGTAGAAATGGAGAAGGTGGACTGCGAGCAGGCCATCGACAAGAAGATCGCCGACGCACTGGCAAACGGCCTGGGCAGCGACGTGCAGCAGGGTACGGCCTCCGCCGCCGCCCGCGCGACCGGCTGGAGTGGCCCGCTGTCCGCCAAGACGGGTACGACGGAAACCAGTTTCTCCGCCGCGTTCCTGGGCTTCACCTCCGGCTGGGCCGGATCCTCCTACATCTTTAACGACGGTGGCACCGCCAAGAACCTGTGCACCGCGCCCGTGCGCCAATGCGGCAACGGCAACCTCTACGGCGGTAACGAGCCCGCGCAGATTTTCTTCGAGGCTTCGAAGCCAATGATTAAGAAGTACGGTGGCGGCAAGCTGCCTTCCTACGACAAGAAGTACGACGCTGGCACAAACCCTGGCAAGTGGGGAGCACCCGCATCCACCGGCGGATCAGGAGGTGGTGCCGCGAGTGGCGGCAACTCCGCGCCCGCCCCGCAGGCACCGCAGGCCCAAGGGGAGCTGGACCTCCCGCCAGAGATCCGCCGTGGCCTCGCCGACCTCGATGACTTCCTGAATCAGCTCCGCTAACCCGCGGGCTCTTCCGCGCGCTGACCGCGCTACGTGCCACCGCTTGGCGCCCCCGCTGCGCGCCGCGCGCGGCACACGGCGGGTGTATCCCGCCCACGGGCGAAGCGATACCCTGGGGAACGTGAAGAACAATCGTCGGAACTCCCCAGCGAACTCCCCAGCCCAGCCCCGCAAACGTCTGCTCACCCCCGCCAACGTGCTGAAAAGCGTGCTCGGAATTGGAGCGGCCGGCGCGGCGGTAGCTGCGGCGTCATATAAAGAAACCCTAAAGTTCCAGCTACACGAAGTAACAGTGCCGCTGCTTGAACCCGGCGCGCTACCCGACGATTGGGAAAGCTTCCGGCTGCTGCACGTCAGCGACCTGCACATGCTGGACAAGCAGAAGCAAAAGCAGGAATGGGTCGCCGCGCTAGACCGCCTGGATCCGGACCTGGTGGTCAACACGGGCGACAACCTCGGCGAGAAGGACGGCGTGCCGGGAGTGCTCCGCGCGCTCGAGCCGCTGCTGGAACGCCCCGGAGTGTTCGTGTTCGGCAGCAACGACTACTTCGCGCCGCGCCCAGTGAACCCCTTCATCTACCTGCTGGGCAAGAAGCGCAAGCCCTCCCAGGTGCAGCTGCCATGGAAGGGGATGCGCGCGGCCTTCATCGAGCACGGCTGGCACGATGCCTCGAACACCACCGTCGAGTTCGCCATCGACCCCGCCGCGACTGGTTCGCTGACCAGCCCAGAGAAGATCAAGCTGGCTATCGCGGGCGTGGATGACCCTCACCATGAGCTGGACGATTACTCGCGGATCGCGGGGCGCCCTAATAGTGACGCCGACCTGGCCATCGGGCTGAGCCACTCCCCCGAACCGCGGGTTCTGGACCGCTTCGCCGCCGACGGATACCAGCTGGTGCTAAGCGGTCACACGCACGGCGGGCAGCTATGCCTGCCGGGTGGGCGCGCCATTGTGACGAACTGCGGCATAGACAGGAGCCGGGCGCGCGGGCTTTCCCGCTGGACCGAGCGCATGTGGCTGCACGTGACCAACGGGCTGGGCAGCTCTAAGTACGTGCCTTTCCGCATCTTCTGCCGCCCGTCGGCGACGTTGATCCACATCGTGGAGAAGCCGGCGGAGTAGCTGGGTACTCCTGGCTGGTTCCCGCGAGGGCGGCGGGGTTGCTGGGGCATTAAAAGGCTCGATACGCTGCCATTTTGAAAAATGCCCCCTGTGCGGGCTATAGTAATTCGAGTTGCAGCCGTTGGCTTTGCACAGTTCGCAAAACTAACGTGCCGCTCCAGACCGGGATATGGCGCAGTTTGGTAGCGCACCTCGTTCGGGACGAGGGGGTCGCAGGTTCAAATCCTGTTATCCCGACCATCAGAACCCGCTGGCACCGAAAGGTGCTGGCGGGTTTCGTCTTTGTCGGGAACCTGGGAACCCCGGCGGGCTGCAGCCAGCACCCCGCCCAGCGCGCGCCCCTCATTTAGCGCGCCTCAGCCAACCCCTTCCGCTGGGCGCTGCCGCCCATACCCCTCCGC
>NZ_CALLDG010000091.1 GCF_937999985.1 uncultured Corynebacterium sp. | reverse complement strand
TCCGTCCGTGGGGCGCCGGTGCTGTCGATCGCCTCCATGCCATCGGGAAGCGGCTCTGGTTTGATGCGCACGTTCGAGCAGCGCAGGGCCTCCGCGACCGCCTCCTGGTTCAGCATCCGATAGCTAAACCCCAGCGTGCGGCGGGTGAGGGGAGTGCCTGCGACGACGTCCAGGGGTTCCGGTGCACTAAAAAGGCGATCGGCCCAGGTGGGAATCTGTGTGGAGAACACCCCGTAGGTGCCGGGGAAGGGGTGAGAACTGTGTACGTCGAAGGCCGGATCATAGGCGATGACGTGGAAACCACGCTGTGCAGCTCGAATGGCCAGGAGCGCTCCGGCTGGACCGAGGCCCTTAAGCACGAGCTGATGGGTCACTTAAACCTCCGATTCTGGGTTCTTACCCCCGAACTTACACAGCCGTGTTTTACTTATCGCATCTTCAGGATTTTTTTGCGCCTGAATGTAAGAGCTACAGATATAAGAAGCCCCTAATAGAATAAGAATCTTCGCAAGCTAAGGTTTAAGTTCAGGGTTTGGGGGACAGGCCGCAGACCAGGTGTAACGTTTGGCCTGCGGGCACCAAGCACAGTTCCTAACATGAATTTTGTCCTACTCGGTACGAACATACCGAAAGGTGGGGCACGGGAAGAAGACAGCCCCGTCGGCGACACACGCCGGCTGCGACTCGGGACTATGGGGGACCCGGGCAACGCGACTCCGGTGTTCATGGGGTGGGAAGGGTCGCCGGCGGGGATGGCTGATAGGCTTCTTCCTTGTGATTGTTACTAATGACCTAGAGGTTCGAGTGGGGGCTCGAACCCTGCTGAACGCCCCCGGGCAGCACCTGCGAGTGCAGCCTGGCGACCGCATCGGCCTGGTCGGACGCAACGGTGCGGGCAAGACCACCACCATGCGCATCCTGGCGGGTGAGGGCGAGCCCTACGGCGGCACCGTCACGCGCAGCGGCGAGATGGGTTACCTGCCGCAGGATTCCAAGGAGGGCGACATCGAGCAGACCGCGCGCGACCGCGTGCTTTCCGCCCGTGGCCTGGACCGCATCCGCCACTCCATGGAGCGCCAGCAGGAAATCATGGAGACCAGCGAATCCGCCGGCCAGCGCGATGCTGCGATCCTCAAGTACAGCCGCCTGGAGGAGAAGTACCACGCCCTCGGCGGTTACGAGGCCGACAGCGAGGCCGCGCAGATCTGCGACTCGCTGGGGCTGCCCGAACGAGTGCTGGACCAGCCATTGAAGACGCTCTCCGGTGGCCAGCGCCGCCGCGTGGAGCTGGCGCAGATCCTCTTTGCCGCCACCGCCGGCTCCGGCCGTTCGCAGACCACCCTTCTTTTGGACGAGCCGACTAACCACCTGGACGCGGACTCCATCACCTGGCTGCGCGGCTTCTTAGCCAAGCACGAGGGCGGGCTGATCATGATCAGCCACGACGTGGAACTGCTGGACGATGTCTGCAACAAGATCTGGTTCCTGGACGCCGTGCGTGGCGAGGCCGACGTCTACAACATGGGCTGGACCAAGTACAAGGACGCCCGCGCCACCGACGAGGCGCGCCGCCGCCGCGAGAAGGCCAATGCCGAGAAAAAGGCCAGCGCGCTGAAGCAGCAAGCCGAGAAGTTGGGCGCCAAGGCCACCAAGGCAAAGGCCGCCAAGCAGATGGCCGCCCGCGCGGAGAAGATGCTGGGCAACCTGGACGAGATTCGCGTCGAGGATCGCGTGGCCAACATCAGCTTCCCGGAGCCCGCCCCGTGCGGCAAAACCCCCATGAACGCCAAGGGGCTGACCAAGATGTACGGCTCCCTGGAGGTCTTCGCCGGGGTGGATCTGGCCATCGACAAGGGATCCCGCGTGGTGGTGCTCGGCTTCAACGGCGCGGGCAAGACCACACTGCTGAAGCTGCTGGCCGGGGTGGAACGCACCGACGGCGAGGGCGGCATCGTCACCGGACACGGCCTGAAGGTCGGCTACTTCGCCCAGGAGCACGACACGATCGATCCGGACAAGTCCGTCTGGGACAACGCCATTGAGGCCTGCCCCGATGCCGGCGAGCAGGACCTCCGCGGCCTGCTGGGCGCCTTCATGTTCTCCGGCGAGCAGTTGGAGCAGCCCGCCGGCACCCTTTCCGGCGGCGAGAAGACCCGCCTGGCCCTGGCCACCCTTGTCAGCTCGCGGGCAAACGTGTTGCTGCTGGATGAGCCGACCAATAACCTGGATCCGCAGTCCCGCGAGCAGGTGCTGGACGCGCTGCGAACCTACACGGGCGCGGTGGTGCTGGTCACCCACGACCCGGGCGCGGTGAAGGCCCTCGAGCCCGAGCGCGTGATCGTGCTGCCCGATGGGGTGGAGGACCTGTGGAGCGACGAGTACATGGAGATCGTCGAGCTGGCCTAGCCCACCATCCCCAGCGAGGCGCGGGAGTGTTCCACGAAGCGCCGCAGCAGCGAGTTCGCCGCCGCCGTATCCTGCCCCTCGAAGCGGGCGTAGGTCTCCGTAATCTCCGCGGGGTCGCAGTAGCCCTCGTCCTCGTAGAAGCTGAGTCGCCGGGTGATGCCCGCCGCATCCATCTCCGGGTGGAATTGGCTGGTCCAGACGTTCTCGCGGTAGCGGTAGATCTGCACCGGGCAAGTCTCGCCGGTGGCCAGCAGCGTGGCTTCCTCGGGCACGCGCACCACGGAATCCTTGTGGCCCGTCAGCGCGGTGAAGCGGTCGGGGAGCGCACCCGTGATGGGATCGATGCGGCCGGCGTCAGTAAGAGAAACCTCGCTGGTGCCCGCCGATTCCGAGTACTGACTGTTGACCTCGCCGTCCAGGTAGTGCGCCAGCATCGAGGTGCCGTAGCAGGTGGAGAAGATACCGAAGCGCTGCCGCTCCGATTCGACCTGGATGAAGTCCACCAGCTTCTGCGAGATCGCTTCCTGCCATTCCACCTCGACCGGGCGGGTGATCGTAAACGGCGAACCGCCGATGAACACGCCCTCCACGCCTTCGAAGCTTCCCAGGTCGGCGCTGGGGTTATCCAGCGGTCGCTGTTCGAGCTCGGCGGGGGTGAGGCCGCTGTAGCTGAGGAAGTCGGCGTATTCCGCGGCGAGCACCTCGGCGCCGCTGCGGGGGCATAGCAGTACGAAAGTCACATTCGTTACTGTAACAGACCGCTTAGTCTATTTACTATTTTTTGACGCCCGCGCGCCCCAACTTCTGCAGCAACTCCTGCGCACTGTCGATCTTCTTGTCCTCGAATCCCCGGACTCCGTCGGCAGCGGCGGCCAGGGAGGCCAGCTCCGCCACCTGCTCGGGTGTGTGCAGATTCCGCGCCCGGCTCAGAATCTCTTCCCGGTAGGCGTGGACGAGCTTGCGCTCCAGTTTGCGCACCTCCGCGTAGCCGAAGATGTCCAACCGGGTGCCGCGCAGCCCCTTGGCCTTCGCCAGCGCACTGAGCACCGGGCGCATCCGCGGGCCGAGCCCGATCTTGCGGTTCAGCCCCAGTGTGCGCAGCAGCGGTGGCTGGAACTGCACCGTGACCTTGCCACCCTTCTGCGCCTCCGCGAATCCGGGATCCAGCGCCAGGCGGGCGACCTCGTACTCGTCCTTGTAGGCGGATAGCTTGTGCAGTCCGGCGGCGAAGCTGCGGGTCAGCTCTGCGGGGCCATCCGGGTTTACGCGCCGCTCGTGGGCGTGCACGGCGCGCACGTCGGTCAGGTAATCCTGGGCGTCTTGTTCGGAGCCCCAGCGGCGCATCTCGTCGAAGTACACTGCAACCTCGTCCACCAGGCTCGGCTCCAACACCTCCTCGATCTTGGCCCGGGTGCGGTCAAGGGGCTGAACCTCCTGGTACTGAGAGTAGTCAGGCTCCACGCCCATCAGCTCGATCAACGCCTCCGGGCGGCTGACCAACTGACGGCCACGGCGGAAGGCCTGAATGTTAGCCTCGGCCTTCTTGCCGTTGATCCGCAGCGCCTTTTCCATAGACTCCGGGGCCACCGGCAGCGCCCCGGCCTGCACGGCCGCGCCGATAAGCAGCATGATCTGGAATGTGGACTCGCCGAAGAGCTTGGTGGACACGCGGATCGCGTCGGTGATGATCGCCCGCTTCGCCGCATGCCCCAGCGCGCCGGTGATCTGCACGCCATCGGGGCGGGTGGCCTTAACGTCCGTACACATCTGCCCCGTGGGAGTCGCGGAGTTCGACAGCACGGCGACCGTCCGCGCCGCGTTGAGTACCGAGGTGCTGGCGTCTTCTGCACCCGTCACGCCGTCCAGCGCGATCAGCAGGTCCGCGCTGCCGCGCGGCACCGTTCCCGTGTGCTGGCCAATGTTCCTAGAAATCCGCAGGTCGGAGACCACCGACCCGCCCTTCTGTGCCAGGCCCGTCATGTCCGTGCCGCGCACCGCAAGTCCATCGAGGTGTGCGGCGGTGGCGATCACGGCCGAGGCCGTCATCACTCCCGTGCCGCCCACACCCGAGATGCGGATGTTCCACGGGTGCTTGCTGTCCAGCGCGCTCTCCGGCACCGGGTCGAGCTCGGTGGCGTCAATAGGCGGCACCTCGCGCTTCTCCTCGACCGCAACGACGGTCGTGAAGGCCGGACAATCACCGGACAGGCACGAGCGGTCGGTGTTGCAGCTGGTCTGATCCACACGGGTCTTGCGCCCGAACTGCGTGTCCACCGGCTGCAGGGACAGGCAGCCGGACTTTTCGCCACAGTCACCGCAGCCTTCGCAGATGCGCTCGTTAATCACGATCTTTTCAGTCGCCTGGGCGCGCTGGTTGCGGTTGCGGGCGCGGCGCTTCTCAGCGGCGCACTCCTGGTCGTGGATCAGTACGGAGACACCCTGCAGCAGCTCCAGCTCCTTTTGCACCTTGGCCAGATCCTTGCGCGGGCGCACCTGCACGCCGGATCCTCGCAGGGCGCGGCGCGTGCGTCGCACATCGTCGCTGGTCACGACGATCCTGGCCGGGTTCTCGGCCCGCACCATGTCGACCAGCCCCGCCAGGCTCGGCTGCCCCACGGGGTCCTGGCCGCCCGTCATCGCCACCGTGCCGTTGTGCAGCAGCTTGAGGGTTGCGTTTACCTTGGACGCCACCATTGCCCGTAGCGCCAGCGATCCCGAATGCAGGAACGTCCCGTCGCCCATGTTTTGCACGAAGTGCTCCTCGGACACGAAGCTGTGCATTCCAATCCAGTGTGCGCCCTCGCCGCCCATCTGCGCGGTGCCCATGATCTTGCCCACGCGCTTGTCGTCCATCAGCATCACCATGGCGTGGCAGCCGATTCCAGCGCCAACCAGCGTGTCCTCGTCCGCACGGGTGGATAGGTTGTGCGGGCAGCCGGAGCAGAAGTGCGGCACGCGGTTAGGCACCGCCAGCGGCAGGGAGATTCGAGTGGGACCGCTCGTTACGCCGGCGACCTCGATGCCCTCGTTGCGCAGCAGTTTGGGCAGTTGCTTCAGCGGGTCGTTCACGTGCTCGATCGCGGGGCGTACCGGAAGGTCATAGAGGCAGGCGCGAACGGATTCCAGCAGATGGGTGCCGAGTTCCTCGGCCACCACGAGGGTATCCAGCCCCTCGCAGAAGCTCTCCAGCTCCTGCGGGTCCAGCGGGTAGGTCATCGCCAGCTGCAGCACGCGAACGTGCGCCTCGCCCACGACCTCCGCAACCTCCAGGGATGTGTTGCCCGCGCAGATCACGCCCACGCGGTCGCCGTCCCGCGCGCCCCACCAGCGGTTCAGGCGGTGCTCGCGGGAGTATTCCAGGGCGCGCTGGAGGCGCTCGCCCACGCGCGTATCCTCCAGGTCCAGCAGTCGCTTGCCCAGCAGGCGGGCCTCCGGCACGTGCTTGCCGCCGCGCTCCAGGCCGCGGGCCGCCGTGGCAGCGCGGATAGCCTTCAGATCCACGCTGGCAGACCCGTCGGCCACCGGGGTAGTGATGCGCAGTGCCGTCCACAGGCCGCTGTAGCGCGACATCCACGCCGCGTGCGTGCCGAGGCGCAGCACGTCACCCGCGTCCGCCGGCACTAGGGTCGGCAGCCCCAGGTCCGCCAGGATCCGCCCAGAGGCCGAGGGGATCGTCGAGGACTTCGCCGTCGGGTCGTCGCCCACGAAGGCCACCGCGCCGCCCGTGCCGCTGGTGCCGGTCATGTTCGCATGCCGCAGCGCATCGGCCGCCCTATCCAGCCCCGGAGCTTTGCCGTACCAGTAGCCGACCACGCCGTCGATGCCATCCTTGACAGTCGCTCGGTCAGTCATCTGCGATCCCGCTACGGCGGTGACGCCCAACTCCTCGTTGACGGCAGGGAAGTGCTGCACATCAAACTGGCCGAGCAGTGACTTGCGGCGCCCCAGCTCGAGGTCGTATCCACCCAGCGGGGAGCCCTCGTAGCCAGAGACGAAGCTGGAGGTCTTCAGCCCAATCTCGCGATCCGCCTCCGCGCGATCCAGCACGGTGCGCACGAGCGCCTGGATGCCGGTTAAGTGGATGTGCCCGGTCTTCTCCCGGTAGCGGGACTGGGTGTAGTCGGGGAGATCCTGGACGGGGGAAATTGAGTCGGGGATGAAGGTGGAGGTCATCGCTGTTCACCCTTTCGTGCGAGCTGTCAGTTTGTGGTTTGAATCACATTAAGTGACAGCGAACCGCACCCGGTAGCACCTACGGAAAAATAGTTCACTTAGCAAAGGTTTTTTAGATTCCAGACCTGAAACCTAGGCCAATGGCCTAAAATCCCATCCAAGCGACAACAGGTTTGCACACAAAAGTAGATGTTTCTTGCCAACAGGCCGCGAAGGGGCGTCATAAAGAAAGGGCAGAAGAATGAGGGACCTCGACCGGACAGACATCGAACTCTGCATGCTACTCAACGAAAGGCCCAAGGCCGGGGTGCGCGAGTACGCGCGGGTGCTCGGGGTGGCGCGAGCGACGGTGAGCAGCCGCATAGACAAACTCGTGGAAAGGGGAGTGATAGGCAGCTTCGCCCCTCATTTCGACCCCGGCGCACTCGGCTTTCCGCTAGGTGCTTTCGTACACGTCACGCTGGACCAGCGGGCTTTGGACCAAGCGACGGCGGCAATCCTGAACATCCCGTGGATCACGGAGGCGCATTCCATTGCCGGGCCCTACGACCTATCGTGCCGCGTGGTGGCGCGTGATCACGAGCACCTGGAGCAGATCACCCTCAAACTGCAGGAGGTCGAGGGCGTGCAGCGCACGCGCACGGAAATTATCCTGCGCTCCCGCATCCCTGCCCGCCACGGCCAGCTGCTGCAGGCGTTAGCGGATCTGCGAAACCTCTAGAGCTGCCTTGACCTGCTTGGCCGACAGGTCGGTAGAAATCGTGGCCGTTTCCGGCTGGCCCGCGATGTACCGGCAGATGGTCCAGCCGTTGGTGAACTCGGGCTCCAGCACGTCCATGGGGCCATCGGCCATGTGCAGGTTATAGGGTCGCCCCTCCCAGTTGGCCGGGGCGTTGAACTCGCTGGTGCGGAACGTGAACGGCTCGGTGCCGTCGGTGGGGTAGGCCTGCACCATGGCCTTGTAGTAATAGCGGCGCTCCGTGTTCATGCGCTCCCCGTTGTCGTTGTGGGTAGACACCCGCGTTATCCACACGCCGCCCACGCGGGCGGGAGCGAAGCGCAGCCAGCCGTTTCCCCAGGCCTTGCCCAAGATGCGCAGACGGCTGCGGCGCTTGGCTGCGCTATACAGGGCAACACCTGCCATCAGCAGGCCGATAGCCCCGATCACCAAGCCGATCACCAGAGGCTGCGTACTTCCACGGGCAACTAGGAAGCCTCCCAGACCCAACAGCACCACGCCGATTGTCAGCACCACCGTTTGCACCACGCTAAATCCTGCGGTGTTGCCGGCGACCGGCATGCGGCCGTTGTTAGACAAAGCAGCATTCAGCGCAACCGACCCGGCGGGTAGGGTACAGCGCTGATCAAATGTGCCCGATTGCTCTGCCCGCACGAGCCCATCGAGCGGATCATCGATTACAACCGAAGAGCGACCGTACCTAAAGACCTCCACCATGCGAGTGAGTAATCCTTCCTAGTTGCGGTAGCCGTGCAGCGGGGCGGGGATGAAGCCACCGCGGTTGATGAACTCGGCGCTGCTTGCACGGTTCACGCCGATCACCGGCGCGTAGCCCAGCAGGCCACCGAAGTCCACGTCGTCGCCCACCTTTGTACCGACCGCGGGGATCACGCGCACGGCGGTGGTTTTATGGTTCATCACGCCGATGGCCGCTTCGTCGGCGATCATGCCAGCAATCGACTCCGCGGGGGTGTCGCCCGGGATGGCGATCATATCCAGGCCGACGGAGCAGATGGCCGTCATAGCCTCCAGCTTGTCGATGCTGATGGCGCCGCTGCGCACAGCGTCGATCATCCCCTTGTCCTCGGAGACCGGGATAAAAGAGCCCGAGAGGCCACCGACGCGCGAGCAGGCCATCATGCCACCCTTCTTCACCGCATCGTTTAGCAGCGCCAGTGCGGCAGTGGTGCCGTGGGTGCCCACCTGGCCGAGCCCCATGTGTTCCAAGATGTGCGCCACGGAATCGCCGAGCTCCGCAGTGGGGGCAAGGGAAAGATCCACGATGCCGAAGGGCACGCCCAACCTTTGGGCGGCCATCACGCCCACCAGCTGGCCGGTGCGGGTGATCTTAAATGCCGCCCTCTTGATTTCCTCGGAAACCTCGTTGAGCGTTGCGCCTTTCATTCCAGCGACCGCGCGGTCGACCACGCCGGGGCCGGAGACTCCCACGTTGATCACACAGTCCTGCTCTTCCACCCCGTGATAGGCGCCGGCCATAAACGGGTTGTCGGAAACAGAATTGGCAAACACGACCAGCTTCGCGCAGGCCAGCGTACCGCCCGCACCATAAGTGGAGGCATCCTTAATAACGTGTCCCATCTCGCGGACCGCGTTCATGTTGATGCCGGCCTTCGAGCTGCCGACGTTCACAGACGCGCAGACGACATTAGTCTCGTTCAGCGCCTCGGGTAGCGAGCGGATCAGGTCCAGCTCGCCGCGCGTGGCTCCCTTGTCTACTAGGGCGGAGTAGCCGCCGATGAAGTTCACGCCCACCTCGGTGGCCGCGCGGTCTAGCGCTTCTGCAATGCGCACCGGGTTGCCCTCTACAGCCGAGGCGAGGATACCCACCGGGGTCACGGAGATGCGTTTGTTCACGATGGGGATGCCCAGTTCGCGTTCGATCTCCTGAGCCACCGGCACAAGGTTCCGCGCATAGTCCACCACGCGCTCAAACACCGCTTCAGCGGTGGCCTCCATCGTTTCGCGGATGCAGGGCATGAGGTTGATGCCCATCGTTACCGTTCGGATGTCGAGACGGTACTTCTCGATCATCTCGATGGTTTCTAGAATGTTGTTGCTTTGGTTTGTGACGCCACGACGTGGATTCATTGTTTAACCCTCCAGAACCCTTACACGTCGTGCATGGCGGAGAAAATGGCCTCCGACTGCACTCGGATGACGAGCTTCTCCCGCTTCTCGACCTCCGCCATTCGGTCCTGCACGTCGGCGATCCCGTGCTGGGAGTCGTCGATACGAACGTGCAGGATCATGGTGAAGTAGTCGTCCATGATGGTCTGGGAGACGTTGAGGATGTTGACGTCTAGCTCGGCCAGGGCGGTGGACACGGCGGCGATGATTCCGGTGTGGTCC
Organism: uncultured Corynebacterium sp.; assembly: GCF_937999985.1. Lineage (GTDB taxonomy): Bacteria > Actinomycetota > Actinomycetes > Mycobacteriales > Mycobacteriaceae > Corynebacterium. The sequence continues at coordinate 12,930 of NZ_CALLDG010000091.1, read as the reverse complement.
AGCCCGGTGACGGTCATGATTGCGATCATGCACTACATGCTACTCACCGGGTTGGACAGCCTAATGTCCGGGGGAACGCAGAGCGCTTTCTACGAAGTCCAGCGCGTCGGATAGCCCCTCGGTGCCCTGGCGCTGGGCAAGCCGTCCGAGCACACCCTCGAGCACCAGCTCTAACGTCTGGGCTATCGTCTCTACCTCCACGTCCTTGCGGATTCGCCCGCTGGCGCGCTGCTCCCGCAGGCGGGTACGCACGGTTTCGCGCAGTGCCAGCTGATCCAGCTCCCACTTGGCCGCGAAGCAGGGGTCGATGTTCACCCGGCGGGTGATTTCCACCCGCATACCCCACCAATCTGTCAAGTCATTTGACTTGACAAGGGCACGAATAGCGCCGATAAGGCCCTCGTCGGCCGCTAGTTCGGCCATCTTGCGCATGTCCTCGTGAGCAACCTCGAGAAACAGCTGATCCTTGTTGCCGTAATGGTGGAAGATCGCGCCGCGGGACTTGCCGATGGCTTCTTCCAACCGGGCGACGGTTGCGCCGTCGTAGCCGTAGGTAGCGAAGCAGTGGCGCGCGCCGGACAGGATCTCGACCTTCCGCTCTGCCAGGTCCGTGTCGCTTACTTTGGGCATCTGGTTAACCTCGTTGAGTTGTATGAGAGCACAAAGGCGGTGACCCGCGCTTCTCTCCCCGTGGGGAAGAGGGCGCCGGCCACCGCCTCATGCCAGGCTTATAAGGAGTTATTCCCTACTTGCCGGACATCATGTTGCGCAGAACGAACTGCAGGATGCCGCCGTTGCGGTAGTAGTCTGCCTCACCGGGGGTATCGATGCGGGTCACGGCGTCGAACTCAATCTTCTCGCCGTTCTCCTTGGTGGCAGTTACCTTGACGGTCTTCGGGGTAGAGCCGTTGTTGAGCTCCTCAATGCCCTCGATGTCGAAGGTCTCGGTGCCCTCGATGCCCAGGGACTTCCAGGACTCACCCTCCGGGAACTGCAGCGGGACAACGCCCATGCCGATCAGGTTGGAGCGGTGGATACGCTCGAAGGACTCGGCGATAACAGCCTTCACGCCCAGCAGCAGGGTGCCCTTAGCAGCCCAGTCACGGGAGGAGCCGGTGCCGTATTCCTTACCACCCAGAACGACCAGCGGAGTGTTCTCCTTCTGGTAGTTCATAGCAGCGTCGTAGATGAAGGACTGCGGGCCGCCCTCCTGGGTGAAGTCGCGGGTGTAGCCGCCGGAAACACCGTCGAGCAGCTGGTTCTGCAGGCGGATGTTAGCGAAGGTACCGCGAACCATGACCTCGTGGTTACCACGACGTGCGCCCAGGGAGTTGTAGTCCTTGCGCTCCACACCGTTTGCATCCAGGTACTGAGCAGCCGGGGTGCCCGGCTTAATGGTGGAAGCAGGGGAGATGTGGTCGGTCGTCACGGAGTCGCCCAGTAGAGCCAGGACGCGTGCGCCCTTGACGTCGTTGACGTCCTCCGGCTCCTTGCTCATGCCGTCGAAGTACGGAGCCTTGCGGATGTAGGTGGACTTCGGATCCCAGTCGAAGGTCTTGCCGGACGGAACCTCCAGGGAGCGCCAGCGCTCGTCGCCCTCGAAGACGTTTGCGTAGTCCTCGGCGTACAGGTCCTTGGTGATGGAGGAAGCGATAACTTCCTCGATGTCCTCGGTGGACGGCCAGATGTCCTTCAGGAAGACATCGTTGCCATCCTGGTCCTGACCCAGCGGCTGAGTCTCGAAGTCGAAGTCCATCGTGCCGGCGATCGCGTAGGCAATAACCAGGATCGGGGAGGCCAGGTAGTTCATCTTGACGTCCGGGTTGATGCGACCCTCGAAGTTACGGTTACCGGACAGGACAGCGGTGGCGGCCAGGTCGCCCTCGTTGATACCTGCGGAGATCTCCTCCGGCAGCGGGCCGGAGTTACCGATACAGGTGGTGCAGCCGTAGCCGACCAGGTAGAAGCCCATGGCCTCCAGGTCCTTCCACAGGCCCGCCTTCTCGTAGTAGCCGTTAACAACCTGGGAGCCCGGTGCCATGGAGGTCTTAACCCACGGTGCGGACTTCAGGCCCTTGGCAGCAGCGTTGCGTGCCAGCAGGCCAGCGCCGACCATGACGGACGGGTTGGAGGTGTTGGTGCAGGACGTGATGGAAGCGATGGCAACCATACCGTGGTCCAGCTCGATGTCCTCGCCGTTGTAGTTGACGGTGACCGGGTTGGACGGACGACCCTCTGCGCCTGCAGCTGCGGAAGGAATGTTGCCCTTCGCATCAGCAGCGGATGCCGGGGTGCCGGCACCCTGGGCAGAAGTGTTCTCGGTTGCCGGGCCCTCTGCGTCGAAGTCCGGGGTGGAGGCAGAAGCGTCGGCGTCGACGTAGTTGTGCAGGTCCTTGCGGAACTGTGCCTTGGAGTCGTTCAGCTCGATGCGATCCTGCGGACGCTTCGGGCCGGCGATGGAGGGAACGACGGTGGACAGATCCAGCTCGAGGTACTCGGAGTACTCGACTTCCTTCTCCGGGTCCAGCCACATACCCTGCGCCTTGGCGTAAGCCTCGACGCGATCCAGGGTCTCCTGGTCGCGGCCGGTCAGCTCCAGGTACTTCACGGTTTCTTCGTCGATCGGGAACATAGCCGCGGTGGAGCCGAACTCCGGGGACATGTTACCGATGGTTGCGCGGTTGGCCAGCGGCAGCTCGCCAACGCCCTTGCCGTAGAACTCGACGAACTTGCCGACCACGCCGTGCTGGCGCAGCATGTCGGTGATGGTCAGTACGACGTCGGTGGCGGTAACGCCAGCCGGGATCTCGCCGGTCAGCTTGAAGCCAACGACGCGCGGGATCAGCATGGAGATCGGCTGGCCGAGCATTGCAGCCTCAGCCTCGATGCCGCCGACACCCCAGCCCAGGATGCCCAGGCCGTTTTCCATGGTGGTGTGGGAGTCGGTACCAACACAGGTGTCCGGGTAAGCCAGGCCGTTGTTGTCGAATACGGAGCGGGCCAGGTACTCGATGTTCACCTGGTGGACGATGCCGGTTCCCGGAGGAACCACGCGGAAGTTCTCGAAGGCGCCGGTGCCCCAGCGCAGGAACTTGTAGCGCTCGTCGTTGCGCTGGTACTCGATCTCGACGTTCTTCTCCAGAGCGTCGGCGTTACCGAATGCCTCGATGATCACGGAGTGGTCGATGACCATCTCAGCCGGGTTCAGCGGGTTAACGTCGTCTGCGTTGCCACCCAGGGCAACCACGGCGTCACGAATTGTGGCCAGGTCAACGATGCAGGCCACGCCGGTGAAGTCCTGCATGATAACGCGGGCCGGGGTGAACTGGATCTCGAAATTGGGCTCTGCGGAAGGATCCCAGTTGGCGATGGCCTCGATGTGCTCGCGAGTGATGTTCTTACCATCCTCGTTGCGCAGCAGGTTCTCGCCGAGAACCTTCAGGGAGTAGGGAAGCTTCTCCATTCCCGGCACGGCGTCCAGCGCGAAGTAGTCATAGGACTTCTCGCCGACCTGCAGAGTGCTCTTGGAATCGAAGGAGTTGATGCTTTCAGCCACAGTGAGCTCCTTTAATCTCTTCTCTTAGTCGAAATGTCGTCGTCGATGTGGTCGCCGCCACGCACGGGACTGCCGCCCGCGGCGGAGGCTCTGCTTACCATTGTGGCAGCATTCTTGCCGCGACGTCACTAAAAATTTTAACAGTACGATTGTCCTGCTGCGAATCCTGCAGGTTTAAGCGTGTCGCCAATACCCCCACCCCTCTTTCGGTGCTAAAAACATCCCATGACAGATACGCCTAACCCCGCCCCTTCGGACGACGTTGCGCAGCTCATTGCCTCTCTTAATGACGCCTCAGTCTTCGTCGCCGAAGATTTCCCAACCGAGGTGGAGTCTGGATCGGCCGGCTTATCCAAGAGTCTCAACGATGTGGTTGAGGCGACCGAGGGGGGAGAGTCGGCGTCCAAAATAGGCACCCTAAAGATCGGCTATATCAATCAGGACGGGGAGCGCCACAACAATCTGCGCGACGTCGCGCAAAAAGTGCTCGACGGCACGGACGCTGACACGGTGATCCTGAAGTCCCCGAGTCAGGCGGCGGCAGTGTCGGAGAATCTGTCGCGCTACGCCATCGAATCGAACTACAAGGCTCTCTCTGGCGCCAACAGTCACCCGGAGGCGACGCAGGAGTTCCTCAACCAGGCGGCAGGGTATGAGGCTCCAACCGGTCTGGCCAACGTGGGAGTGGTCCTAGCAGTGGCCGTGGCGGCCGTAATTGCTTCGTTATCAAAGCTGCAGACCAAGCGGAAGTAGATAACGGTTTAAAATAGTCAAGCCTGGGGGATTGACTAACCTTAAGGGTGAATCTAGAAAAACGGGGGCTTCCTACAGGTAGTGCAATACGACACGCCTACACGCTCGTAAATGTGACATAAATCACACTTGTAACTTTTCCGTTACTATTCGCAGGTCAAGGCAATTGCCGTTACTTATGTGACTAGTGCGATTCATGGGATTCATGGTGAAAAAGTTTACGGCCTTGACTTGTGTGCTCTAGGGTTCCCAGTGTCAACTTTTGAAACGAGTTGATCTCGAAGTGATTTTTGAGATTCACCCGACGGGACCTGTACTGATCGCATGGGGAAGTGCGGCCAGCTGGACCGAGGGTTTCGCTCGCTTCAAAGCCAGTTGTTAAAACACCAGGAGAATCGATCGTGACACCACGACCACAAAGCCGTAAGCGAACGGTGCTGGCCGTCGCAGTGACCGCTGGAGTGACGCTGCAGTCGACGACAATGGTCGCCCAGGCCGACGACAAGCGCACCGTCGAAAGCTTCCTGGCCGACCTTGTCGGCCAGGTTTCTCGCGCCAAGTCCCAGGTTTCCGAGATGGAGACGCTCATGGGCTCGCTGCGAGAAGATGCCAACAAGGCCCGCGTCGACCTCGTCAACAGCCAGTCCGCCGCCCAAACGGCCCAGGACAAGGTCGTGGACGCACGCGGTCGCCTCAAGGATTCCGACACCGAGGTAACCAAGGCACAGGCGAAGCTGAACGACATCGCGCGTTCCGCCTACGCCCAGGGTGGCGACGCTTCTGCCGTGAACCTGGCTGCCGGCGGCAGCGACGCGGTTGGTGACACGCTCGATCGGTCCTCCTACATCGACGCAGCCTCCAAGAAGCAGAAGGACGAGGTCGACCGCCTCGACCTGGCGCGTACCCAAAACGCCAACGAGGAGTCCTCGCTGCGAGACTCCCGCGACAAGGCGAACTCCGCCGTTGACGACGCGGTAAGCAAGTACAACACCGCGCGCAACACGCTGGACAACTCCCAGAAGACCCTCGCCGAGAAGCAGAAGGAGTACAAGCGCCTGCTCGGTGAGAAGTCGAAGGCGGAGAAGGCACTGCGCGAGGCTCGCGCCGCCGTGGAGACCTTCACCAACACTCACCCGGAGGCTTCTAGCTGGGACAAGCGCAAGGTCGCCGAGAAGGCAGCCGAGAACGCTGGCGCAAAGGTCGAGAAGACCGAGAAGGCCGAGGACGCCGAAGATAAGGCCCAGGAGACTCCAGCGGAGGAGACTCAGTCCACTGGGGACTCCACCGAAAACACTGAGAACACTGAGAACACTGAGAACACTGAGAAAGCTCAGCCGGCTGAGGCTAACGAGTCCACTGAGTCCGACCAGTCCGACCAGTCCGACGAGTCCCCGGCACAGGGCTCCCTCGGCAACCCGGCAGGCCTGCCGGAGCTCCCGGCAGAGCTGCAGTCTTCCTACGACCTGAACGCCAGCGGCGATGACCAGCGCCAGGCAGCCCTCGACGGCCTGCGCAAGGCCGGCGAGTCCGCGCTGATGGCTGGCTTCACCACCGCGCTGTCCGGAAACCCGGATGGCGCCGTGGCTGCCGCCGCGCGTGCGGGCCGCGAAACCGCAGGCCAGGAGTATGACCGCGCCATGGGCGGCGGCACCAGCACCGCACCGGCGGCGCAGGAGACCCCGGAGACCCCCACAGCTCCGGAAACCGAGGAAGCAACCGAAACTCCTGAGGCCCCCGAAACTCCGGACGAGGCCGTTACCCCGGAAACCCCGGAGACTCCAGAGAACCCGGCTGAGGCCATCGCCGACGCCCTGGACCCGAGCAGCCCCGATACCTCCGGCACCGCCGAAGAGAAGATCGAGCGCGTCATCAAGCGCGCCGAAAGCCAGCTGGGCCTGCCCTACGCATGGGGCGGCGGCAACTTCCACGGCCCGACCAAGGGCATCCGCGACGGCGGTGTAGCCGACGCGCACGGCGACTACAACAAGGTCGGCTTCGACTGCTCCGGCCTGATGATGTACGCATTCTACGGCGTGGGCATCGAGCTGCAGCACTACTCGGGCTACCAGTACACGGCCGGCAAGCAGGTTCCTTCCTCTGAGGCCAAGCGCGGCGACATGCTGTTCTGGCCAGGCCACGTCGCCCTGTACCTGGGTGACGGCAAGATGATCGAGGCCCCGCAGTCCGGTGATGTCGTTAAGATCTCCGACGTGCGCTGGGGCGGCATGCAGCCCATGGCAGTCCGCATGATCGAGTGATGATCTAGCGCAGCAGCTCCCGCTGCGCATAGTCCACAGCCACCATCCGGGCGGTTCTTACCGCCCGGAGCATTGGCATTAGATGGGGGTCCAGGCTCGCACCCACCTCGGAGCGCTTAGTGACCTCCACAATCGCCGCCACCTGATCGGCCCTGGCCATCAGCTTCGCGGCGCGACTGGGCACTCCCGGCGGCATGCCGGGAAGCCCAAAGGCATCGTTCAAGGCCCCCACCGCCAGCTCAGCGCGCTGAAACGCCGCCCCACCTCTCGGCACATGCCCCGCGTTCCGCACCATCCTCGTTGCATTATCCGCAGCCTCACGTAGCAGCTGATCCGCCTCACCCGGCGAGTAGACCGGCAGCGGCGGAACCGGCCCTTCCACCGAATCCCACGACCAACTGACCAGGTGGGCGTCAATAACACGAGGGCTAAGCACGTGGCTGACCAAGGGGTCGCGATCGGCGATGATTAATGACGCCCCCTCCGGGCCAACCGGCAGCACGGTCGCGTCGCCGGGGCCGGAAAGCGCCAGCTGGATCAAGGGGCGTTCGTCCAATCCGACGGGCGCCTCGTCGGCCACGGAGCGGATATGGCCGAGCATCTCCACCAGTCCGCCCCCGTCGGGCTCCAAGCGGTGATGCTTGCCCTGGGTGGCGTGGAAGGCGTCGATCACTTCGTCTGCCCCGATGATCCCGTGCAGCCACCAGGCCAGCCATAGGGAGGTGTTCTGCACGGGCGACCACAGTTGCGCCCCAAGCCACGTCGGTACCGGATCAGTCATTTTTCCTAGCCTAAGCTGGTTGCCCATGAGCTTCAATTACGGTGACATCATGAAGGGCCACTCTCGCAACCAGAAACCCAGCATTCCGCGCGTCGCGCCGGAGCTGGGCATGGTGGTGGAGGTCATCGCCGATGACTTCGTCGGTGCCGTGGTGGGTGGGGAGAAGACCGCCGACGGCGACTTCATTCGCCTGGAGGATCGCTACGGAAAAACGCGCCTGTTTAAGCTTCGCGAGGGCGCATTCCTACTTGAGGGCAAGCCTATTACCTTGACTCGTTATGTAGATCCCAGGATGCTGCCCCCGAAGCAGCGCACCTCCAACTCAGGCTCGCGGCGCGTAGAAAACGTACAAGCCAAAGTCGCGGCGCCCTCCCGCATTTGGGTGGAAGGCATTCACGATGCCGCAATCGTCGAACAAGTCTGGGGGCATGACTTGCGCGTGGAAGGCGTGGTCGTCGAGTACCTGGAGGGCCTCGACAACCTGCCGGAGCGGCTCGCCGAATTCCAACCCTCCGCGACCCGCCGTGTGGGCGTGCTCGCGGACCACCTCGTCGAGGGAACGAAGGAGGCGCGGCTGACCGAATCCTTAGGCCCACACGTGATGGTCACCGGCCACCCGTACATCGACATCTGGGAGGCCGTAAAGCCGCAAAGCGTTGGCATCCGCACGTGGCCGAAGATTCCCCGCGGCATCGATTGGAAAACAGGCGTGTGCCAAGAGCTCGGCTGGGGTAGCCCGCAGGACGGTTGGCGTCGGGTGGCGGCTGCAGCCAAGACCTTTCGCGATCTGGACTCCACTCTTATCGGTGCGGTGGAAAGGCTGATCGATTTCGTTACTGTCCCGCCGGAATACTGAAACACCAACTAGGATCCTGACTATGGGTCCGATCATTTGGTTAATCGCAGCGGGAGTGTTGGCCCTTGGCGAGCTCCTCGTTGCGGATATGTCCTTGCTCATGCTCAGTGCGGCTGCATTGATCACTGCCGGGATTTCGCTGGCGGACATTCCGGTATGGGCAGAGATACTGGTTTTCGGCCTGGCTTCACTGGCGACCATCTTGGCGATTCGGCCCATCCTGCGCAAACGCCTTATGCAAGCACGCTCAGAACATACCTTCGACCACGCCGAACTGACGGGTAGGAACGCAGTGGTGGTTGAGGCTGTTAGTGCCGAAGTACAAAACGGCGGCATGGTGCGCATCGCCGGCGAGCTGTGGTCGGCGCGCTCGGCAACCCCAGGGGATGTTTATTCCCAGGGAGAGTCCGTACAGGTGATAGACATCGACGGCACGACTGCAGTCGTGTGGAAGAACAAATAGAAGGGCTTAACGACTTATGAGCTTCACAATTTTCTTGGTGGTCTTGCTGCTCATCATCGCTACGGTGATCATCAAGATGGTGGCCCTCATCCCACAGGGTGAGGCGGCTGTTATCGAACGCTTGGGTACGTACACCCGCACTGTTTCCGGCGGTTTGACGCTTCTCGTTCCGTTCGTCGACCGTATCCGCGACAAGGTCGATACCCGTGAGCAGGTCGTGAGCTTCCCTCCCCAGGCCGTGATCACGCAGGATAACCTGACGGTCGCCATTGATACCGTGGTCACCTTTCAGATCAACGACCCGGCGCGCGCCATCTACGGCGTGAACAACTACATCGTCGGCGTAGAGCAGATCTCCGTCGCCACGCTGCGCGACGTGGTTGGTGGCATGACGCTGGAGGAGACCCTGACTTCCCGTGAGATCATCAACCGCCGCCTGCGCGGCGAGCTGGACGCGGCCACCACCAAGTGGGGCCTGCGCATCTCCCGCGTGGAGCTGAAGGCCATCGACCCGCCGGCATCCATCCAGCAGTCGATGGAGATGCAGATGAAGGCGGACCGCGAGAAGCGCGCCATGATTCTTACCGCCGAGGGTCGCCGCGAGTCGGACATCAAGACCGCTGAGGGTGAAAAGCAGGCCCGCATCCTGGCTGCTGAGGGTGAAAAGCACGCGCACATCCTGGCCGCAGAGGCCGAGCGCCAGGCAGCCATCCTGCGCGCCGAGGGTACCCGCGCGGCCCGCTACTTGGAGGCCCAGGGTGAAGCCAAGGCCATCCAGAAGGTCAACGCGGCTATCAAGTCCGCTCAGGTCACGCCCGAGGTGCTGGCCTACCAGTACCTGGAGAAGCTGCCGGAGATGGCGAAGGGCTCTGCCAACAAGACCTGGATGATCCCAATGCAGTTCGGCGACTCCCTGGAGCAGTTCGCCAAGGCCCTGGCCAAGAAGGACGACGAGGGCGTGTTCCGCTACGAGCCGAAGCCGGTGGACGATGCCACTCGCGAGCAGGCCAACGAGTCGAGCTCCGAGGATTGGTTTAACACCGCATCCTCGCCCGAGATCGCCGAGGCCGTTGCCGCCGCCAACGCCGTGGCGAACAAGCCCGTCGACGAAGCTGCGCTCGACAATCCCTACAACGAGGGCTAGTTCTTTAACTCGTCTGCCCTGGCCAGCATGTGCACGGCCAGGGTCCAGCCGGCCTGCTCCGCATGCCAGCCCGCCGCCGCAAGCCGCTGGCTCATCGCCTGCTTGCTGATGCCCACAATCTCTGCCGCCTCGGCCTGCAAGTGCCCAGCGCGCAGCAGGGCAGTGGCCTCGCGGCCCTCCTTTGTGCGCCGCGCCAGCACGTGGGCCAGCAGGGTGAAGGCCGCCGCGATGTCCTGGGCAACTTCGGCCGCCCGCCCCGGGGCGATCACACCGCCCGGGCCCGGCTTTTCAATCCGCACCGACACCGCCCCCGCACGCTGCGAGCGGGTCACCGCGCGGGTGGCTGCACCGATGGTCTCTTCCACGGACGACGGGGCGTCCCCATCAACCTCCGCAACCACCGAGCCAATGCCGAGTGCGAAGTCACCCGCCTGTAGTAAAGACATCACCAGACCGCCGGCCTCGTCGGGGCCGGGCGCGATGCAGACGAAGTCCTCGATGCCCTTCATCTCCACGGACTCGACCATCGAGGATCGCTCCAGTGCCGCCGCGACGTCGCGGACGTACTCTCCACGGCGTTGCGAACGGCCCCGATAGGCGGCATACACGGCAAACATGTTTATAAACCTACTTCATTGGCTTTGCGCAGCTGGCGCCAGAGTCGAATCTCGTTCGCAGCGAGCGCGAATCCGGTGCACACCACCACGAAGCTAAGTATCAGGATCCACGGCTGACCGCCCGTTGCAAGCGCGTCGGAGGCCATGGCCGTGGCGATGGTATTCGGCGCCGAACCCACGATCGTAGCCAGCACATAGGGCACAAACGGGATGTGGCTCAGCCCGCAGGCATAGTTCAGCAGCGAAAAGGGGATGGCCGGAACCATGCGCAGCCCCAGCACGGCGATCCAGCCGCGCTCGGCGATCCTTTCCTGCAGCAGCTGGATGCGCTGGTCGTTACGGGTCTTCTTTTCCACCCACTTGCCGCCGACGGCATGCACCAGGATCAGCGACAGCGCGGCCGAGGCGCCCACGCCCACCAGCGCCAGCACTGAGCCCCACAGCGATCCGAACATCACTCCTGCGGCGATGGTCCAGATGGTGCGGGGGAGCGGCAGCTGGGTGAAGGTGACCAACAGCACCACAAAAGTCAACGGCGCCCACGCGCCCGTGGAGGCCACCCAGGTGCGAATATCCTCCACCGCGGGTTTCGGGACGAAGTAGACGAATGCGACCAGCAGGATGGGCACGAGGATGCTTAGAAAGCGGTACCGCAGCTTTAGCCCCCACCACGCGCTAAAGGCGTGGCCTACAAAGCGTGGGATTTTCATGTTGTGTCCGGAGGGGGACTTGAACCCCCACGTCCGTTAATAGGACACTAGCACCTCAAGCTAGCGCGTCTGCCATTCCGCCACCCGGACTTGGGTTGCGCACACCACAGTAAGTGGTGGCAACTCCCGTCACTTTAATGCCAAGCCAGTGATTTACACAAATACGCAGGTCACAGGGAGTTACTTGTATATGGATAAGCACTTTAGTGCGCTCGTCGAAAGCTTTGACTAGCGTGGTGCTATGTCCGATAACAACGCACAGCACCAGCCCACTTATATCGATGACCGTTTCCCCGGCCCGGATCCGTACGCGCCGCTGACGGCCCTGCCTGCGCTGGAGGTCACCAGCGAGACCTTCGCCGACGGCGCTCGCCTGCCCGAGGATCAGCTGGGGGGCAACGATGTCTCGCCCCAGCTGAGCTGGTCTAAAGGCCCGGAGGGCACGAAGACTTACGCGGTTACCTGTTTTGATCCGGACGCCCCTACGGCCAGCGGCTTTTGGCACTGGGCAGTCTTTAACATTCCGGCTGACGTAACCTCCCTGCCTCTCGGTGCCGGCAACGAGGACCTGAGTGGCCTGCCCGAGGGGGCAGTGGCGCTACGCGGCGACAGCCGTTCCTGGGGCTACTACGGCGCCAACCCGCCGGCCGGCCACGGTCCGCACCGCTACCTGTTTGCCGTCCACGCGGTGGGCGAGGAGCTGGACATCGACGACCGCCAGACCCCGACCGTCCTGGGCTTTAACCTGAACTTCAAGGCCACCGCCCGCGGCATCCTCTGGGGTTGGGCTGAGAACTAGTTTTCCACCCACGGCAACCCGCTGCCCACGGCCTTTGAGATATTCTCCAGGCCGTGGGCTTTCAGCTGCGCGGACAGACCCTGGTGGATCTCGCGGATCCAGTCCGGGCCGCCGTAGATGAACGGGGTGTAGCCCTGGATCAGGCTTGCGCCGGCGGCGATGCGCTCCCACGCGGCCCGCGGGGTGTCGATGCCACCCACTCCGATCAGCACCAACTTCCCGTCGGCGCGGGCCGCCAGACGACGCAGCACCTCCAGCGCCCGGGCTGCCACCGGGGCGCCGGAAATGCCGCCCGCGCCCATGGCCTCCACCTCGTGCGCCGGGGTCTTCAGGCCTTCGCGGCTAATGGTGGTGTTCGTGGCGATCAGGCCCGTCACGCCCATCTCGATGGCCAGGTCGCAGACCTTGTCAATGTCCTCATCGCTCAGGTCCGGGGCGATCTTCACGAACAGCGGGCGGGTGCTTTCCTCCTGCACCGCGCGGATGATCGGGCGCAGGGATTCCACCGCCTGCAGGTCGCGCAGCCCCGGGGTGTTGGGGGAGGATACGTTGATAACCAGGTAGTCGGCCACCCCGCCGATGGCCTTGGCGGACTCACGGTAGTCGCGGTCCGCAATCTCAGCGGCCACCAGCTTGGATTTGCCCAGGTTCGCCCCCACCGGGATGTCCGTGCTGCGTTTCTGCAAGCGCATTGCCGCCGCGCGGGAGCCCTCGTTATTGAAGCCCATGCGGTTGAGAATGGCCTTGTCCTCCGGCAGGCGGAACAGGCGCGGGGTGGGGTTACCCGGCTGCGCCAGGGCGGTGACGGTGCCGATTTCCGCGAAACCGAAGCCCAGCGGACCCCAGGCGTCGACCTCCTTGGCGTCCTTGTCGAAGCCCGCGGCCAGGCCGAGTGGGCGCGGGAACGTGAGCCCGGCAATCTGCTGGCTCAGCGCGTCATCGTGCACTGCCAGTGCGCCGTCCATCGCGGACAGAGCCGCCCTGGAGCCCGCC
>NZ_CALLDG010000090.1 GCF_937999985.1 uncultured Corynebacterium sp. | reverse complement strand
GTCTAAGCTGGAAGAGTCTGTCGACGCTCTGAAGTAGTTAAACGCTGGCATTCAGACAGTGACGTAACCCCCGCTCGTTCTTCGATCGGGGGTTGCGGTCTGAATACGGCAACTACAGTGACGCGAAACACTTTTCAATTTTATTTTGGTATTGAATAACGACCTTTTAAGGATCCCTCATGGCAAACGCCAATAAGGTTGAGGTCGCCAAGTCCGCAAAGGCAGAGGGCGACGCCCCTCAGCCGAAGCAGGATCACCAGTTGGCGCAGAATAGCCAACGCTCCGGCGGTGGCAGCGTTAAGCGCCCTGGCGATGTTGTTTTCGAAACGCTGGCAAAGACCTCCTCAATCCTGATCACCGTGATCATCGGTCTGATCGGCCTGTTCCTGATCATGCAGGCAGTCCCCGCACTGAGCCGCCTGCGCGACGGAATTTTCAGCTTCTTCACCTACGGTGAGCGCTGGAACACCGACTACACCAACAATGACGGCGGATGGATGCAGTTCGGTATCCCGAACCTGTTCTTCACCACCGTCCTGGTTTCGATCGTCGCCCTCCTGCTGGCCATGCCGGTTGCACTGGGCATTGCGATCTTCCTGTCCAACTACTGCCCGAAGCAGTTCATCAAGCCCCTGGGCTTCATGATCGACCTGCTGGCCGCCGTGCCCTCCATCGTGTTCGGTATCTGGGGCGCTTACGTCCTCGGCCCGGCACTCGGTGACTTCTTCGAGTGGCTGTCTGGCTGGGCCGGTGGCTTCTTCCTGTTCAACCACCAGCAGGGTAGCTCCCCGCCGTTCTCCACCTCTCGAAACATCTTCACCGGTGGTATCGTCCTGGCAATCATGATTCTGCCGGTTATCGCCGCTACCACCCGTGAGGTCTTCGTGCAGACCCCGAAGGGGCACGTCGAGGCCGCGCTGGCACTGGGTGCAACCCGCTGGGAAGTCGTCCGCATGACCGTGCTGCCCTTCGGTCTGTCCGGCTACATCTCCGGTGCAATGCTGGGTCTGGGGCGCGCGCTGGGCGAGACCATGGCGCTGTACATGGTCATCGCTAGTGCTCCGGATTTCCGTGGCTCCCTAATGGACGGTGGTACGACCTTCGCAACCGCCATCGCCGCGGCCGCGCCGGAGTTCAACGACGAGCTGAAGGCGGGTGCCTACATTTCCGCCGGCCTCGTCCTGTTCCTGTTGACCTTCCTGGTTAACGCTGCCGCCCGCGCCGTTGTGGCGAAGAAGTAGGAGAAGAGAACAATGACAGATGCAGCAACTGTAGATAAGAAGAAGTCCTCTTCGTCCTCCGAGCTGTTTACCCAGATTTCCGGTAAGCGCAAGGCGGTCGACAAGTTCGCCACCGTCATCATCTACTTCGCCATGGCGCTGGCTCTGGTCCCACTGCTCTGGGTCTTGATTAAGGTCCTCAGTGAAGGCCTGCCTGCGATTCTTAACCCCGACTGGTGGATGTACGACATGGTCGGCCAGCCGCGTAACAAGGCCGGTGGTGGTGCAGTCCACGCCATCATCGGTACCTTGATGCAGGTTCTGGTTACCTCCGCCCTCTCTATCCCGATCGGCGTGTTCACCGCTATCTACCTGGTGGAGTACTCCCGCGGCGGACTCCTCGGTCGCATCACGACCTTCATGGTCGACATTCTGACCGGTGTTCCCTCCATCGTCGCCGCCCTGTTCGTCTACGCAATGTGGATCACCATGTTCGGCTTCGAACGTTCCGGCTTCGCAGTGTCGCTTGCGCTGGTTCTGCTGATGGTTCCGATCATCGTGCGTAACGCGGAAGAGATGCTGCGCGTGGTTCCGATGGATCTGCGTGAGGCCTCCTATGCACTGGGTGTGCCGAAGTGGAAGACCATCGTGAAGATCGTCCTCCCCACCGCGCTGTCCGGCATCGTCACCGGCATCATGCTGGCCGTCGCCCGCGTAATGGGCGAGTCCGCGCCGGTGCTGATCCTGGTTGGCTCCACCACCAAGATCAACTGGAACCCGTTCGAAGGTGGTCAGCAGTCCCTGCCGCTGTACATGGTTGACCTGTATGGCGCAGGCAGTAACGAGTTCGTGCTGGAGCGCCTGTGGGGCTCCGCACTGACCCTGGTGCTGCTCGTGGCGATCCTGATGATTGGCGCCCGCCTGATCTCGAAGCGCTACTCGGTGAAGGTCTAAGGCTGAACCTATCGCCTTAGGCCCACTGGGACCGAAAACCCAAACAAAGCCTTTCCTAGGAGAACAACACAATGGCTAAGCGCCTAGACCTCAACGACGTCAACATCTACTACGGCGACTTCCACGCCGTACAGGACGTCAACCTGCACATCCCGCCGAAGGCAGTGACCGCCTTCATCGGCCCGTCCGGCTGCGGTAAGTCCACCGTGCTGCGCACCCTGAACCGTATGCACGAGGTTATCCCCGGCGCCTACGTCGATGGCGAGATCCTGCTTGACGGTGAAAACATTTACGGCCCGAAGATCGACCCGGTGGCTGTCCGCAACACCATCGGTATGGTCTTCCAGAAGGCAAACCCGTTCCCGACGATGTCCATCGAAGAGAACGTAGTGGCTGGCCTAAAGCTGTCCGGCGAGAAGAACAAGAAGAAGCTCCGCGAGGTTGCAGAGCGCGCGCTGCGTGGCTCCAACCTGTGGGACGAAGTTAAGGACCGTCTGGACAAGCCGGGTGGCGGCCTGTCCGGTGGTCAGCAGCAGCGCCTGTGCATCGCCCGCGCCATCGCGGTTGAGCCGGAAGTTCTGCTGATGGACGAGCCCTGCTCCGCACTGGACCCGATCTCCACCCTGGCGGTGGAGGACCTGATCCACGAGCTGAAGGAAGAGTTCACCATCGTTATCGTGACGCACAACATGCAGCAGGCAGCCCGTGTGTCCGATCAGACCGCCTTCTACTCCCTGGAGGCAACCGGCAAGCCCGGCAAGCTGGTCGAGGTTGGCCCGACTAAGCAGATCTTCGAAAACCCGTCGAAGAAGGAGACCGAGGACTACATCTCCGGTCGCTTCGGATAAAGCTCCTATCTGCGTACCACGCGGGTACAGGATCTTAGAAAAAGTGTCTTCGGCAGGCTCCCGCTGAGCTTGCCACCCACTAGCGGGGTTCCGGTTAGCGCTGGAACCCCGCTTTTGGCGTCAATAATAAAAATAATGGGCATACTGGAAGGCAGTAACGGGCACCGCAAAGAAGAAAGGAGCCACATGTCTAGCCAAGAGACTCCGGCAACCCTCCACGTCGTCGTGATGGGGGTGAGCGGCAGCGGCAAGACCACACTGGCGCGCGCCCTGGCCGAGAAGACCGGCTGGCAGCTGCAGGAAGCCGACGACCTGCACCCCGAAGGGGCGCTGGAGATCCTGCAGGACGGCAAGCTTCCGCCAGAGGCCGGGCGCCGTAAGTGGCTAGGGATCGTGCGCGACTGGATTGCGGACGAGGCCGCCCAGGGCAACAACACCGTCACCGCCTGCACCGCGTTGCGCATCGACCACCGTGAGATCCTGAACGACGTGGGCGAGAACGCGACCGTGTTCTACGTGCACCTGTACGGAACCGAGGATGTGCTCGCGGAGCGCATGAAGAACCGCGTGGGAGAGGCGGACATGCCGCGCGAGCTGTTGACCGCGCAGCTGGAGGATCTGCAGCGTCTCACGCCGGGGGAGAAGGGCATCCAGCTGGACGTTAGCCGCACCCCGGAGCAGCTGCTCGACGATGCGCTGAACGCCGCCATGTTCGCCAAGAAGGCGTACGCGCGCTAGATAACCACGGCCTGCGCCTGGCTGTGCCCGGCTGCGCCTGGTTGCGCCCTGCAGGCGGCTAGTAATCCAGGTTCGTGTCGTAGCGGTAGCGCATCTCGTCGAACTGCTTGCGGAAGCGCTGCTGCAGCTCTTCGTCCTCTTGCTTTCGGTGGTACTCGTCCGGCGTGAGGCCGGTAATGATGAAGACGATTCGGTTGGCGATCTCCACGGCGTGGTCAGAGTAGCGCTCGAGGTAGCGTGA
This sequence comes from uncultured Corynebacterium sp., assembly GCF_937999985.1. GTDB lineage: Bacteria > Actinomycetota > Actinomycetes > Mycobacteriales > Mycobacteriaceae > Corynebacterium. Next base: position 3,097 of record NZ_CALLDG010000090.1, on the reverse strand, counting down.
CAGCAGCGTGACATCCACGGCCTCGCGCACTGTGTGCGGCCATTCGCGCTGGGTGGTGAGCTGGAAGATGTGGCGGTGGATGTCATCGACTGCGTCATCGTCTTCGACGAGCTCGAGGGCAGTGTTTACGTCAAGCTCGCGCAGCAAGGTCTGGATCTTCGCCGCCGAGTTGTCGCACTGCCGAGCCATCTCTTCGATATAGGGGCGGACGGTCGCGGGTACAGCATTTTCTGGGTGACGCCGCCGCGCCACCTTCGCCACATGCACCGCAAGTGCGCCCATGCGGGTGAAATCCTCGACAATATGCTGGCCTGCAACGACGATGCGCAAATCCCGCGCCACGGGCGCTTCCAAGGCCAGTAGCTGGAAGGCATCCTTAACTGCGGTCCCGCGCAGATCCTCGAGTGTATCCAAGCTGCTAAGGACCTTTTCGGCAAGATCCAAGTCGGTTTCCAGCAGAGAACGGGTAGCGGAATTGAGTGCAGTGCGCACGAAATCCGCCATGAGCGAAATGTCGTACTTGAATTCCCGGAGTTGGTTTCGGAACACCCTACGCATGTGAAAAAACTATAGTCTCTGGGGCTCGGTGGCGCTGAATATTAGCCCCGGCTTATAGCGCCGAAAAACCTATAGCCCCAAAAACTATTAACCACCGCTGTTTTCGATGTCGGCGCCGTCCGGGACAGTTTCGTCTTCCGGGTCATCCAGCCAGCCCTCCGGCAGAGCTACCTTCGCCGGGGATCCCTGACGGCCGCGGGCGCCGTCGGCATCCTCGGCCAGGGCGGGGGAGTCCCACACGTCGGCGAGCGCAGACTTCAGCTCGTCCAGGCTGCTCACCCGGGACAGGCTGCGGCGCAGTTCCCCGCCGGCGGGGAAGCCGCGCAGGTACCACGTCATGTGCTTGCGTAGGTCACGGCAGGCCTTCTGCTCGCCGTCGTGGGCGGCCAACAGTTCCGCGTGGCGCAGGATGATGCGCGCTACCTCGCCCAGGGTGGGTTCGCTGGGGATCGGCAGGCCCCGCAGCTCGGCGGAGAGCTCTGCGAAGAGCCACGGGCGGCCCAGGCAGCCGCGCCCCACGACCACGCCGTCGCAGCCAGTCTGCTCCATCATGGCGCGGGCATCCGTGGCCTTAAAGATGTCACCGTTGCCCAGCACGGGGATACCGGTGTGGGCCAGGTGCTGCTTGAGGCGCGCGATCTCGTTCCAATCCGCGTGGCCGGAGTAGCGCTGTGCTGCGGTACGGCCATGCAGAGCCACGGCGGCCGCACCCTCCTCCACCGCGATGCGGCCGGCATCCAGGTGCGTGTGATGCTGATCGTCGATTCCCACGCGCATCTTCACGGTCACCGGAATGTCCGTGCCTTCCGTGGCCTTAACCGCGGCAGCTACGATCTTGCCGAAGAGCCTGCGCTTGTAAGGCAGGGCGGAGCCGCCTCCTCGGCGGGTGACCTTGGGCACGGGGCAGCCGAAATTCATGTCGATGTGATCGGCGAGGTTCTCGTCGACGATCATCTTCGCTGCCTTGTAGGTGTACTCCGGGTCGGTGGTGTACAGCTGCAGGCTCCGGGGATCCTCATCTGGCGCGAAGGTCGTCATGTGTAAGGTTTTCGGATTGCGTTCGACCAGCGCGCGAGCCGTCACCATTTCGCAGACGTACAGTCCGGCGACGGAGCCCATGCGTTCGCGCTCCTGCTCGCGGCACAGACTGCGGAAGGCCACGTTGGTCACGCCTGCCATCGGAGCGAGCACGACGGGGGAGTCGAGCTGCATCTTGCCGATTTTCAGGCTCTGGAACCGCTGGTTGGACTGGGGCGCTTCGCCAGGCGAATCAGCTGGGGTAGTTGAGTCCTGCGGCGTGGTGGAGGTGGGGGTTGCGGTCGATGTAGTCACGGGCACCATTGTCACACTGGGGTAGGGAGAATACCAAAGGGCGTCCAAAAAAGAAGCCAAACTAGCAACAAAGGTTGTTCAACAATAGGCTGGAGAGTGAGGGCGAGCTACGTCACATTTATGTAGGCTGAGGAAATGAAGCGGAGAAGCCGCTACACAGTAATGGAGGAGGAACCGATGTCTGAGCGCATCGCCAACGAGTTCTATAGGTCCAAGGTCATGTCCGCCGACGAGGCGGCGCAGTTCATTAACCACGGCGACAAGATCGGTATGTCCGGCTTTACGGGAGCGGGCTACCCCAAGGCGCTGCCGACGGCCATCGCCGAGAAGGCTAAGGAGCTGCACGAGCGCGGGGAAGACTTCCAGATCGACCTCTTCACCGGCGCCTCCACCGCACCTGACTGCGACGGCGTGCTGGCCGAGGCTGATGCTGTGCGCTACCGCACCCCCTACGCCTCCGATCCGGTGATGCGTAAGAAGATCAACGCGGGCGAAATCAAGTACCAGGACATCCACCTCTCCCACCTCGGCCAGCAGGTCGAGGAAGGCTTCTTCGGGCAGCTGGACGTAGCTGTCGTGGAAGCCGTACGCATCGACGAGGCGGGCAACATCATCCCGTCCTCGGCAGTCGGCAACAACGTGGAGTACCTCAACTCCGCCCGCAAGATCATTATCGAGATCAACGAGTGGCAGTCCCTCGACCTGGAGGGCATGCACGACATCTACAAGATCCAGGATCTGCCGAACCGCACCCCGATCCCGATCAACCGCCCCGGCGACCGCATCGGCACGCCGTACATCCCGGTAGACCAGAACAAGGTCGTGGCCGTGGTGAAGACCAACGCCGAGGATCGCAATGCACCGTTCAAGCCGACCGACGAAATCTCCGAGAAGATCGCCGGGCACTTCCTGGACCTCCTCGAGGGCGAGGTCGAGGCTGGTCGCCTGACCTACGACGGCTACATCATGCAGTCCGGCGTGGGCAACGTGCCGAATGCCGTGATGGCGGGCCTGCTGGACTCCAAGTTCGAGAACATCCAGGCCTACACCGAGGTGATCCAGGACGGCATGCTGGACCTCATCGACAACGGCAAGATGACCGTCGCCTCCGCAACCTCCTTCGCGCTGTCCCCGGAGTACGCCAAAAAGATGAACGATGAGGCGAAGCGCTACCGCGAGCACATCGTCTTGCGCCCGCAGCAGATTT
>NZ_CALLDG010000089.1 GCF_937999985.1 uncultured Corynebacterium sp. | reverse complement strand
CGCCCATGATGACGGGGTAGGTGCGCCCTTCTTCGGGCAACCCGACGCCCACCGGTTGGCGCGGAGACTCATCCGTTACCTCGACAACCTCCGGCTGGGCCGCCCAGATGCCCTCGCCGCCGAGAGTTTCGAAGATCTTCTGCGCGGAGAACGGCAGGTAGGGGGTCAGCAGGGTGTTGACGTCGGAAACGACCTGCAGGGCGGTGTACAGCACCGTGGCCAGGCGCTCGCGCTGGTTCTCGTCCTTCGCCAGCTTCCACGGCTCCATGGCCGCGATGTACTGGTTGGCGCGTCCCGCGATGCGCATAGCCTCGGTGATACCCGCCTTGAAACGGGAGAGGTTGATGTTGTCGCCAACAACGTCGAAGGCCTTGTCGGACTCGGCTAGCAGCGCCTCGTCCTCCGCGGTCAGCGGCCCCGGGTTGGGGACTTCGCCGAAATTCTTGTAGGCCATGGAGACGGTGCGGTTCACCAAGTTGCCCCACTCGTTGGCAAGCTCGGAGTTGATTCGGCGGACGAACTCATCCCAGGTGAAGTCGGTATCGGTGGTCTCCGGGCCAGCGGTTGCGATGAAGTAACGCAGCGCGTCTGGGCCGAACTCCTTCAGGAAGTCGCGCACGTAGATCACCACGCCCTTGGAGGAGGAGAACTTGGAACCCGACATCGTCAGGAACTCGGAGGATACGACCTCCGTCGGCAGGTTCAGCGCCGGATCGGCCAGATCGCCAGCCTCGCCGCCCTTGGAACCCTGGCCGCCGTAGCCCAGCAGCTCTGCCGGCCAGATCTGGGAATGGAAAGTGATGTTGTCCTTACCCATAAAGTAGTAGGACAGGGCCTCCGGGTCGTTCCACCACTTCCTCCAGGCATCCGGGTCGCCGATGCGCCAGGCCCATTCGATGGACGCGGAGAGGTATCCCACGACGGCGTCAAACCAGACATAGAGCTTCTTGGCGTTGTTGTCCTGCCAGCCCTCGACGGGGATCGGCACACCCCAGTCGATGTCGCGGGACATGGCGCGCGGACGAATATCTTCCAGCAGGTTCAGGGAGAATTTCAACACGTTCGGGCGCCAGTCGGTGCGCCCCTTGAGCCACGTAGTGAGGGCTTCTGCCAGGGCAGGCAGGTCGAGCATGAAGTGCTCGGTGTCGATGAACTCCGGCGTTTCACCGTTGATCTTGGAACGCGGATCGATCAGATCCTCGGGATCCAGCTGGTTTCCGCAGTTGTCGCACTGATCTCCGCGGGCGTCATTAGCGCCACAGATCGGGCAGGTGCCCTCGATGTAGCGGTCCGGCAGGGTGCGGCCGGTGGAC
>NZ_CALLDG010000088.1 GCF_937999985.1 uncultured Corynebacterium sp. | reverse complement strand
TTCAGTCGGGGGTCTCCTGGCTCCAAAGTAGTTTTCTTTGCCTTAAGATCCGAGGGGATCTGCACCCCGGGGTTACTCGTTGCATCGGTGTTGTAGGAAGCAGGAAGGTCCGACAGCCGAGAGACCAGCTGAAAGCTCGGATGCTCTCCGGTTGGGTCGAAAACCTTAATCTGCATGCCCACCTGATCGGCAGTACTTCCGCCGGTACCAAAGCCGAGGTTGCCGTTGCCGTACAACCAGGCCTTACCCCAGACCTTCTCCGGGATCGCTGTATTACCAGACGGGTCTTGAAGCTGATCCGCGGGGATAGTCCACGTCTTCCGTTCTCCTGTATCCATGTTGATGCGCTCAAACATGACGTGTGTCCTTGGGTTCGCCCCGTCTTGCTGCATGCGGGCGGGACTCACCAGACCCCAGAGGTACTGTGGGGCACTGGGGAGGACAACATGATCCTCAGCTCCAGCTTGGAAAGGCGCGTTGTTTTGATTACGGGCAATCTCGCCACGTGGATCCTTCGCACCTACCGCTGGCAGGGGAATCTTATACAGCTGTCGGGTACCGGATGTTGCGGTGTTGCCCACCCACATCACTTCGTTCGATCCACGTAGGTCAAAGGTGCCGGTGTTGATTAGATCCAGGTCGTTTGGCCTTCCGCTGGTCGCCTTGTGGAAAAGGGTCGCCCCCTGAGCATTCTTGACCAGCCCGAGGTCGTACACCTCACCCGTGACCGGATCGATCTGCAGAAGATGGCCCGCGGGGTGGCATTCCTGGAGGCTCGAATTGTGGTTCGCCTGGCTTATGGCGTAGATCCAGTGATCCTTCGTGTTGTAGGACAGCGCGTTGTACACCCAGTTGGAGGGCTTACCGATGGGGGTAAAAGTACTGCTACCCTCGATCTGCAGGTTGAGCTGTGTGCTCGTGTTTCCCGCCTGTCCACCATTCGGCGTGGCCGACACGTAAACAGCCGTGCCCTTATTGAGTTCGTCTTGGGTGAGCTCTCGGGGACCTTTACGGGTTGTCGCCTCCTCACACTTACACGGCACCGAGACCATGCCATAAACCTTGACCGAGTAATCGTTACCTTGTGTCGACGGCGCATTCGTCAACACCTGTAGGGTATTTCCTGGCCAAGTATTGAATCCCGTCCCTGTACCTTCAAGGTCAAAAGAGACGGAATTTACCTTCCCTGCGCTATTACGACTTTGCACCGTAATACCGGTGGTTTGCACAGCCTTACCGTTCGTGCCGATCCGACCGCCTCCGGGCGGTGGCGTGGTAGACGAGTTGTATTCAACCCCGTTGCTGGTCTCTTTCTTGGTAACAAAGAACCCACCTAGATCCCCATTTAAGGACCTTGTAGCGCTAATTTCTACCCGGGTCAGCGGCAGATCCACACCCCGCGTACCACTCTTGATGTTAATGCGGAACTTCTTGGCGTTGCTCTTTGTAGGACCTGCAACTTCCTTTAAATCTGCGTCATTCCTCGCATCCGAAAGAGGTGAGTAGAGCTGCGTATCCAGCAGTTTCTCTTCTTTACAGTTTCCCGTTGGAGTCTGCGCCTGCGCCGAAGGAACATTAATTCCTCCAATAGCTCCCACGATGGTCACGAGTGCACCCAGAAGGGCAGCAACGGTTAGAAGACAAATACATGCCCGACTAAGCGCCGCCCCTTGGCGATCTTCGGCCAACTTAAGGTTTTCACCGGTTAATACGCGAGCCATTATCCTTTTCCAGCCTTAGATCCGTTCTTCGACCCACCTGTTAAGGTTTACCTAAAAACGGATACCCACTCCTTCTTGGCGAGATGAAGGTTAAGCCTTCAAGCTTGCACCCTATGCGAACAAGAATACAATCTTCACAGGTGCCGCTCAACTTGCCGAAAGGTGTTTTAGGCTACTCTTATTCGAACCTTCACCTTGAGTTCACCGGACAGCAGTGGCACCCCTTCCGGCACCCCGCTACACACCGCCGGCGAAGCCCAACTGGCGCCACGCCTCATAGGCCGCCACCGCCGCCGCGTTCGATAGGTTCATGGACCGCCGCCCCGGCAGCATCGGGATGCGCACCTTCGCCGTCACCCGCGGATCGGCCAACACCTCTTCGGCCAGGCCCGTCGGCTCCGGGCCGAAGAGCAGCGCGTCACCCGGCCGGTAGTCCACCTCCGTGAACCACGTACCCGTCTGCGCGGTAAACGCGAACACCCGACCCGACCCGCGTACCGGATCAGTCACGTGAGCCAGCGCCTCATCGATCCCCTCATGGACGTGCACGTCTGCCAGCTCGTGATAATCCAGCCCCGCCCGGCGCACATGCTTGTCGTCAAACTTGAAGGCCAGCGGCCCCGCCAGGTGCAGCGAGGCTCCCGTGCCCGCGCACATGCGGATCGCATTGCCCGTGTTCGGGGGGATCTCCGGGCGGTCGAACACTACGTGCAGTGGAGGGTTCACACCCGCAAACTGGTTTTCTGACGTCATTCCCCCAATCTAACCGGTACAAATGTAGCCATGAGCAACTCCCCCTCCCGCAGCTTCGACATCACCCTGATGGGTGCCACCGGTTTCGTCGGCGCGCTGACCGCCGACTATCTGGCCGCCAACGCTCCCGCCGACGTGCGCATCGCCCTGGCTGGCCGGAACCAGACCAAGCTGGAGGCCCTGCGCGAGCAGCTGGCTGCAAAGCACCCGCGGGCCAAGGAATTCCCGCTGGTCATCGCCGATTCCAGCGATAATCGCTCTCTGGAGAAGCTGGTCCGCAACACCCGCGTGGTCATCTCCACCGTCGGCCCCTACTACCGCCACGGCTTTCCCCTGGTCCGCGAATGCGCCACTCACGGAACGCACTACGTCGACCTCGCTGGAGAGGCGCTCTTCATGCGCGAATCCGCGGATTCCTACCACGACCGCGCCACCGCCAGCGGGGCGCGCATCGTCCACGCCTGCGGCTTCGATTCCGTTCCGAGTGACCTGGGAATGCTGCTGCTGGGGCAGAGGGCGTCCGAAAATAAAGACAGCCTCACGTCCGCCACCATGATCGTGAAGATGAAGGGCGGGCTCTCCGGCGGCACGGTCGACTCGATGCGCGAGCAATTCGCTGCCGCCAAGGGCAGCCAGGAGAAGAAGCGGCTGCTGGCCGACCCGTACACCCTCTCCCCCGACCGCGCCAAAGAGCCAGAGCTGGGCAAGCAGCCGGACTTCGGGGTGGTGCGCGAAAGCGGCATCGGGGGTGCTAGCGCTAGCGACGGCAGCGAGGACGTCTGGGCCGGGCCTTTCATCATGGCGGGCTCCAACACGCGCGTGGTACGCCGCTCGAACGCGCTGCTCGGCTACGAATACGGCGATAAGCTGCGCTACAGCGAATATCAGTACACCGGCAAGGGGCTGAAGGGTCGCATGCGCGCCTTCACCATGGGCGCAGTGCTCGGCACGGCAGTGACGGCGCTGAACCAGGACAAGCTGCGCACGTTCCTCTCTCGCTGGGTGCCGGAGCCCGGCGAGGGGCCGTCCGAGGCCGAACGCGATGCCGGCTTCTTCCACACCACGCATTTCGGCGTGGGCAACAGCGGAGCCACCTACCAGCAGACCATCAGCCTGGACGCCGACCCGGGGTACAAGGGCACGTCCCTGATGCTTAGCGAGGCTGCGCTCACTCTTGTTCTTTGTGACGCCGAACTGCCGACAGGCTCCGCCTACCAAGGCGAAACCGGCGGCGGAGTGCTCACTCCGGCCACCGGCCTGGGGATGCCCTACGTGCGGCGCCTCAGCGACGCGGGCATGAAGTTCAGCGACTAGTTGAACATGCCTAGCTGAACAGGTTCTGCTCGTCCTCGGGCACGCCGTTCACCTGGTTTAGGTTCAGGGTATTGAGCTGGGTGACGTGCTCTGGGGTCAGCTCATCCAGGGAGGAAACCTGCAGCAGGCGCATGGTGCGGCGAACCTCGCTGGCCAGGATCTCGATGGCGCGGTTCACGCCGGCCTCGCCACCGGCCATCAGGCCATAGAGGTATGCGCGGCCGATCAAGGTGAACTTCGCGCCCTTGGCGATCGCAGCGACGATGTCCGCGCCATTCATGATGCCGGTATCCATGGCCACGTCCACGTCGTTACCGACCTCACGGGCGACCTCTGGCAGCAGCTGGAAGGGCACCGGTGCGCGGTCCAGCTGGCGACCGCCGTGGTTGGACAGGATGATGCCATCGACGCCCAGGTCGGCCAGCTTCTTGGAATCCGGCAGATTCTGCACGCCCTTGACGACCAGCTTGCCGGGCCACATCTCGCGGATGGTCTTTAGATCCTCGAACTTGATGGAGGGATCCATCGCGGAGTCCAGCAGCTCGCCGACAGTGCCGTCGGTGCTGGTCAGGGAGGCGAACTCCAGCGGCGGGGTGGTCAGGAAGTCCCACCACCACCAGGGGCGCGGAATGGCGTTGACCACGGTGCCCAGGGAGATCTCCGGGGGGATGGAAAAGCCGTTGCGGGCATCGCGCAGACGGTTACCGGCGACGGGCGTATCCACGGTGAACAGCAGGGTATCGAAGCCGGCCTTGGCCGCGCGCTCCACCAGGCCGTAGGAGATTTCGCGTTCCTTCATCACGTACAGCTGGAACCAGTTGCGGCCGTTCGGGTTGGCCTTCTGCACATCCTCAATGCTGGTGGTGCCCAGGGTGGACAAGCAGAACGGGATGCCCGCGGAACCCGCGGCGCTCGCGCCCGCGAGCTCGCCTTCGGTCTGCATCAGGCGGGTAAAGCCAGTCGGGGCGATGCCGAACGGCAGGGAGGACTTGCCGCCGAAAATCTCTGCGGTGGTGTCCACATTGGATACGTCGTTCAGGATCGACGGGTGGAACTCCACGTCGCGGAAAGCCTGGCGGGCGCGGTTCATCGAGATTTCTTCGTCGGCGGCGCCATCAGTGTAGTCGAACGCAGCGGCCGGGGTGCGGCGCTTAGCGATGGCTCGCAGATCCCAGATGGTCTGTGCATCGTGGAGACGACGAGCCTTGAAATCCAGGGTGGGCTTTTTAAACTTCAGCAGGTCGAAAATCTCAACGGGGTTCGGGATCTGGCGTTTCTGGTGTGCCATGGGAAAATCGCTCTCCTCACAGAGTTTCTTCGCGGCTTCCTTTTCCGCGAATTAGCGTGGTTTTTGTGTAGGTCGCCGTTTGGGAGGCCAACAATTCCACGATAGGGCGCTTCTCCGAACCTCGCCGTGTGGGTGTGCTGCAGCCCCCTTTCCAGCTATCTCAGCTCCGCGAAGAACTCCAGGATCCGCTCCCCGATCAGCTGCCGGGACTTTGGCTTCACGAACTGGTGGCCTTCCCCCGGAACCTCCAGGAACTGCGGGGTGCGGCCCAGCTCCACTAGCGCGTCGTATAGCTGCTGGGATTCCTGCAGCGGCACGTTCGAGTCGTTAGCCCCGTGGATAAACAGCACCGGGGTGGTGATCAGCTCCGCCTTGTGCAGCGGGGAAATCTCCCACAGCAGCTCGGCATCGTGCATCGGGTACCCGTACTTCGGGGAGGCCGCGCTCGCCAGCCACGGCTCGGTCGACTCATAGTAGGTCTCGAAGCTCGTCATGCCGCAAGCATCCACCACGCCTAGGAACATGTCCGGGTAGCGGGCGGCCGCCAGCACAGCTAGGAACCCGCCGTAACTGCGGCCTCCCAGGAATACCCGCCCTGCGGTGCACAAGTCGGCGTCACAAAGAAAAGAAACAGTATCCGCAACGTCGTCGATGGCGGCGAAGCGACCGTAACGATCGTCGGCGTGGATGAACGCGCGGCCGTTGCCCTTACTACCGCGAATATTGGGTGTAAACACAGTGTAACCAGCGGCTACGATGTCCGCCAGCACGTCGTGGTGGACAGGCCGGGACTGCCCCTCGGGGCCACCGTGCAGGTGTACGTACACCGGATGCCCCGGCGCGGGGTTCTCCGGCAGATACAGCCAGCCGGAAAGCTCCAGGCCGTCGCGGGCCGTGTAAAAAACCAGCTCCGGGACGTCGCCCTGCCGGGCGCGCTCGTCCAGGCGGTCGGTGCGGTCCGGATCCAGCGGCTCCACACGCCCGGCTTCCAGCCGCAGCACCTCCACCGTCGGCGGCAGGTTCGGCCCTTCGACTGTCAGCGCCAGCAGCTGGCCATCGTCCGTGATGGACAGACCCGCTGCGACCATGCCCGGCAGCTCGACGGTGCGGCGGACCTGCACGCGCTGCTCATCGCCGAGGCTCAGCAGCTCCAGGTTGGAAATGCCCGCCTGGTTCCACAGCACCGCGGCAGTCGAAAGATCCTCGCTGATGGCGAACTCGTCGACGTCCGCCTCGGGGTTGCTGATCAGCTCCTCCCGCTCGATACACACCGGGCGCTCGCCCTCGATGTCTACCACCAGGCGCATGAGCCGACGGCGATCCGCACCGTGGTCAGTGACCACGAGGATCACCAGGCGGCTGTCCGTGATCGGCAGAATCCGGCCATCCTCCGTGGTGGCTCCCGGCTCCGGCGGCAGCAGGGGCATCCAACGGCCTTGAGGATTGACCAGCAGCAGCTCGCGGTTGCCACGCGGGCCGACGCGCATGAGGCTATACCCGGCCTCCGAGGCGACGAGCAGCGCATCGAGGCGCCGGTCCATCACCTGGTAGCGCGACGTATTCGGGTCGACCAGACGCGCTTCCGTCATGCCGTCGGCCGCCACTGCGTCCATCGCCAGCTTGTCGCGGTCCCATTCGACCAGATGCGTGCGGGCGTCAAAGGTGTTTCTTAGCGGTGACGCCCCTTCGACCTCAGGGTCCGTAGATACCGTGAAGGTCTCGAGCTTTTCCGAGCCCTTAGGGGAAACCTCGCAGGCGATCCACTGTGCGTCCGGGGAGTGCAGCACGCGCGTGACGGGGCCTTCGATAGGCAGCTGCACGGGGCGTTCCTTGCCCACGCCATCCTCGGTGAGTGCTGCCTGGACGGCGTAGGGATACCCGCCATCGCGGACGATGTAGGCGATGGCAGTGCCGTTGGGGGCTAGCGAGGGGACGGTCGTATGGCGCATGACTCCAATATTCTAGCCAAGCCCCAGCAGCTGGCCTAACAGCTTCGCCTTATGGAACGGGCTCGGCACCGGTTAGGTACAGACTGGTGCGGGTGGGGCGGAGAAACTCTATGCTGTGAAGACATGAGCATTTACGTGAACGCCTACTCCACCGTCCGCGCGGACGTGCCCTTCCGCGGACCGGGCGAGCCCGCCATCGCCTCCCGCGAGTTGTGCTTCGACTCGCCGGACCGACCGTTTCTCAAAACGGAAGCCAACGGCGCTAGCGAGGCCGAGGAGCAGCAGACTCGTGAGCTGCTGGAACACCTGACTGGCTTCGAGGGTTACGTCGCCACGCAGGGTGAGGAGCGCTTCGGTAGCTTTAATTCCTATATCCACTCAGTGATGCAGCACATCCACAGCGTGCGGCGCCACTATGTGTTCGAGCGCGACGATGACTTTGACTTCTCCCACCTGGGAGAATTCGCCGACTGGGCGCGCGAGGCCAACGCGGTCTTCTTCCTGACCGACGGCACCGTGCGCAATGCAGGCGGCGCGGATCTGCTGGACCCCGCACTGGTCGGCAGTTCCCAGGCCAGCGGAGCGCAGGCGAACTCTGTACCGCAGCACCCGGGCTCCGTAGAGCGGATGCGCCGCGTGCGCGGGGACCTATGGCGGAAGGGTTTCCAGGTGGCGACGACGCTGCCGCCGGTGCGCAGCGAAGCTGAGGTGCTGCTGCGCCCCGCCGAGGAGGTCTTCAACCGGGCCGTGACTTTGTCCGTGGTGGCGACCGTTGCCGTAGCAGTGTTGAACGGCGAGCCCGTGGACTTCGACGCGTTGCGCTCTGGATCGCGGCGGGCTTTCGACCACCTCACCCCGATTGAGCGGTCCTTCCTCGACGCCGCGGAGGCTGCGCAGGCTGTACAGGGCGCGCAGGAAGCACAGGGAGCACAGTCCTATGGCCAGGAACTGCAGGACGATGCGTACCAGCTGGCCTGGGCCTACACCGCTGCAGAGTTCCTCGCCTGGGTCGTCGGCCTGATCGACATTGACGTCTTCGGTTTTACTCCCGTGGATCTTCCCGCCCTGCGGAGTGCACTACGCGCCGTGGATAAGGAAGGGCGCGATGCGTCCGCACTGCCACTGCGCAGCCTCCCGGAGATCTGCGACGTCTTGGAGCACATCTACTCTCTGCGCTGGGTTTCCGTGGAATTGCAGTCCGACAACCCTAGCCAGACCGGTCCCGGCACCCTCCAGCCCCAGGATCACTCCACCCTCGTCGAGCGCCACCGCGCCGTCGCCTGGCTGACCGATCCGGTTATCGCGTACGACGACGTAGATCTCTCTACCTAAAGGTCGCCCTAAGTCGCCCCCCCAATGCCCGCACGGGGCGGTGGGGGCGTCACCGCTGATGGGACTCAAAGAACGCGGCGACTTCGCCCGACGCGGTCACCGCATTAGAGCGGCGCTCGCGCGAACGGTCCTCCGCGCCCGCACCGGCCTCGCCCGTGCGCTCGCCCATCCAGGTGTGGCCGGCGTCGCCGATGGCCAGGTGCATGACCTCCATGTGTTGGCCGCAGTTCGGCCATTGCACGCGCTGCACGGCATCCGTCACGCGGGTGGCAATCGGCGCGCCCACGCAATGCGCGCGGCTCGCATATAGCTGGGAAAACTCGAAGGACCCAAGGTACTCGTCCTCGTACCGTCCCCCGCCGCCGTAGTGGATCGTCTGATCCTTACGGCCGTGAATGTCCAGGTACGGGGTGGTTTCTCCGCGCTTGAAGCGGACGTCCTCCGGCCTCTTCGGGTCCGCGCCCTTCTCCGCGCAGGCGCGCCACGTGCCCGAGTAGTAGGCCGCGGAAACGGCCGCGAAGGCCGCGAATTCGTCCGGCATCTCGCAGGCTAGCTTGCCCACGAAGCCGCCGCCGTTGGACATGCCCGTCGCGTAGATCCGGTTCGCATCCACCTGGTAGGTGGAAGACACCGCATCCATCACATCGCGGACGAAGCGCACGTCCTCGCCGGCCTTCACCCGCGCGTACGGGGCGCCCTCCCATGCGTTGCCGATGCCCTGCGGGTACACCACGATCGCGTTCTTGCCCGCCAGGTCGGTGTAGCGCGCCATCTGGCTGGCCTGCTCGCGGTAGCCGTGGAACGCGAAGATCAGCGGGAGGGGCTTCTGGTTCTTCGCCTCCTCCTGCTGGTTCTTGTCATAGGGCTGCGCGCCGCGCGGGACGTTAATGATGTAGCGGCGGTCGCGCTTGCCGGACTTGAGCTCGAGGGTTTTGTTCTGCCCCGCCTTCGGCACTTCGCGGATCGGGTGGAAGTGCTGCGGGATGCGCGCCACCGCAGGGGAAACCTGCACGTTGGGGCCTGCGGGCGGGATGGCCACCGCTTCCGTCGGGGCGAAATCCGCCGGTTCCTTCACCGTGTTGTGTGCCTGCGGATCGTCGTGGGGGGCGTGAGTGATCTTCTGGATGGCCACGCCCATCCCGGCTGCGCAGAGCAGAAGAAATGCCGCGAAAACGGTTGCTGCGATGCGCCTGCGGCGGAATTGTTGTTCCGTGGGGCGGCTGCCGGTGGGGCGCTCCGGCGCGCGGCGATTATTGGCGCGGTCCGCTCGGTGCCGCCCGCCCTTCGCGCGGTTTTCGGGGTTTTGTTGATGACGCCGCCGGCTCCCCCGCCAGGAATCCTCCCCGAAGCTCACGGACTCCTGCCCGCTGACCTGCGGAGGTACCGCTAGGTGGTGGCGCTCCTTCCGAGCCGAGTTTTCCCGCGCGTGGCGTGGCGCACGCGGGGCATCGGGGTCGAAAGGCTTACGAGTCACGGGGACGATTGTTCTTGGCTCATCCGCCTGTGTCAATCACCGGCCCTCGTGTTCAGTGTCACCCTAGCGCCGCCCCAGTGTCACTCGAGCGTCATCTCAGCGGAAGTCCCGCGAGCCCGCGTGCGCTCCCGCGATCTCACCCGCCGGCCGCAGTTGTGTCTCCACCTGCTCCAGCAGATCCGCCGTCACGGTGGCCGCCCCCTCCGCGTTATGGACGATGCCCCGCACGACCAGGATCTTCGCGTTCAGAGCAACCGCCCGCTGCCGCGCCCACAGCCCCTGCGAGACCACAATATTCGCCAGGCCAGTCTCGTCCTCTAAGCCGAAAAACACTACCCCACCTGCGGTAGCGGGGCGCTGCCTGTGAGTCACCACGCCCGCGACTCGCACCCGCGTGCCATCGGGGACGCGCAGCAGGCTATCGGCCGTCACCACTGCCGCACCGCCACGCGGGGCGGCATCACCGGAGCACGCACCGCGCGGGGCAGGGCGCAGATGCCACTCGTTCAGGTATTCGCGCAGCAGACGCACCGGATGCTCGGCCGTCGTCACACCCGTGGTCGCTAGTTCGGACGCCACCATCTCAAAAGCACTCATCCCAGGCAACGCCGGCGCATGCACGCCGGACGTCCCCGGCAGCATTCCCGGCCGCTCGGTCGCCGCCACCCCGGCAGCCCACACGGCCTGACGGCGGGTTAGCCCGAGGCTCCCCAAAGCTCCCGCTCGCGCCAGCTTCTCCACGTGGGCCACGGTCAGCCCGGCCTCGCGGGATAGGTCTTCCACGCTGGTGAAGCGGCCGATCCGCTCGCGCGCCTCCACGATGCGCTCCGCCACTTCGGCGGAGATCCCCTTCACCCCGCCCGCCCCGCTGAGCCCAAGCCGGATCTGCCCCACCGGCTCGCCGGTCCCCCGGCCTAGCCCGTGAACTCCCGTGGGCCGGTTGGTGCGTGGGGGCGTCATTAAGGAAACAACCGTATCCACCTGCACGTCCGAAGCGTTCACGTCCACGGGAAGGACCTCCACGCCGTGGCGACGCGCGTCGGCCAGCAGGGACTGCGGCGAGTAGAACCCCATCGGCTGGGCACGCAGCAGAGCCACGCAGAACTCCGCCGGATAGTGGTACTTAAACCACGCGGAGTAGTAGACCAGGGAGGCGAAAGACTGCGAGTGTGATTCCGGGAAGCCGTAGCTGGCGAAGGCCACGATCTTGTCCCACAACCGATCGGCCACCGCACCGCGGATTCCGTTCTTCGCCTCCAGCCCCTGGTAGAAGCGCTTCTTCAGCCGCTCCATCTTCTGCGGCGAACGCTTCGACCCCATCGCCCGGCGCAGGGTATCGGCCTCGGCGCCGCTAAAGCCCGCGGCATCCACGGCCATCTGCATCAGCTGCTCCTGGAACAGCGGGATGCCCAGGGTCTTCGTCAGGGCGGGCTCCAGGCACGGGTGGTCGAAGGTCACGGGCTCCAGGCCATTACGGCGGCGAATATAGGGGTGCACGGAGCCGCCCTGGATGGGGCCGGGGCGGATCAGCGCGACCTCCACTACCAGGTCGTAGAAGGTGCGCGGCTTCAGGCGCGGCAGGGTGGACATCTGCGCGCGGGACTCCACCTGGAACACCCCCACCGCGTCCGCGCGGGAGAGCATCGCGTAGACCTCCGGCTCCGTGGGGTCCAGCCGCCACAGCTCGACCTCCCGGCCCCGGTGGACGCGCACCTGGTCCACCGCGTGGTGTAGCGCCTCCAGCATGCCCAGCCCCAGCAGGTCGAACTTCACCAGCCCCACGGCCGCGCAATCGTCCTTGTCCCATTGCACCACCGAACGGCCTTCCATCCGCGCCCATTCCGTCGGCACGACCTGTGCGATCGGGCGGTCGCAGATCACCATGCCACCGGAGTGAATACCCAGGTGGCGGGGGTGGTCCAGCATCTGCTCGGCTAAACGCTGCACTGCGTCGGGGGTCTGTTCCGGGTGGCGAGTCCAGGCGTCGATCTGGCCCAGCGCGTAGCCGAGCGCACGCCCGGCATCGCGGGTGGCACCGCGGCGGCGGTAGGTGATCACGTTCGCCACCTGTGCGGCGTTTTCGCGGCCATAGCGGGAGTACACGTACTGAATAGCCTCCTCGCGCCGCCCGGATTCGATGTCGAGGTCGATGTCTGGTGGCCCGTCGCGCTCCGGGGAGAGAAAGCGCTCGAAGAGCAGGCCGGAGGCCACAGCGTCCACCGTCGTGATCCCCAGCGCAAAGCACACCGCGGAGTTCGCCGCGGATCCTCGCCCCTGGCAAAAGATGTTGTTCTCGTGGCAGAAGGAGACGATGTCGTGGACGATCAGGAAGTAGCCGGGAAACCCCAGCTGCTCGATGGTTTCCAGCTCGCGGTCGATAATGGCCCAGGCCTGGTTGGCGGCGGCGGAGGAACCGCGCGGGCCGTAGCGCTGCGCCCCGCCGCGTTCGGTAATGGCGCGCAACCAGGTCATTTCCGTGTACCCCTCCGGCACGGGGAAGTGTGGCAGGTTCGGCGCGACAAGGTCCAGCGTGAAGGCGCATTCTTCGGCAACCTGCACGGAGGTCTCCACGGCGCGCGCCAGCCACTCGCAATCGCCCGCGAGCTGCAGCATCTCCTCGCCCGAGCGCAGCCACGAGCCGCCGACCGGGTGGGTGGTCGGCTCCGCGGCCGCCATATCTTTCCGCTCGTGCAGTGCGGCCTTCGCCCCGGCCAGCCGGGAGTACTTAGGGGTGGCGCACGTCGGGGCGCTGCTGACGACCTCGCGTAGGCCGTGGCGCACCGCCAGGGCGTGAAGGCGCTCGTTGCGGTCGGCATCGGCGGGGTTCATCGTGTGCTGCAGCTCCACTACGACGTTCTCCGCGCCAAAGATGTCCACGAGCTGCGCGTCCGCCCAGCGCCAATCCAGCAGTACTAGCCAGTGGCCGCCCGCCGACTCCGCCAGCCGGGGCAGGCTGGGGTACCGGACGGAATCTTTGTCCGGATCGGCCATGCGGGCGTCCGAAATAACTCGGCTGAGCCGCGTGTAGCCTTCGCGCCCCTTGCACAGCACCGTGAGCGGCACGTCGAGGCTCAGCTCCGCGCCGAATACCGTGGCGAGGTCCGCGTTACTCTCCGCCACCGCCGTAGCGAAGCGCGCCGCCCCGTAGAAGCCGTCGCGGTCCAGGCATGCAAGCGCGCTTAGCCCCAGTTCACGGGCCGCCGTAACCATTTGTTCGGGCTGGCTCGCGCCACGCAGGAAGTTGTAGGCGCTGCAGGCGTGAAGCTCCGCGAAGGGGGTTGTTGCTTCTTTTTGTGACGCCCCCTCGGCCCCAGTGCCACCCGCCTCCGCAGGGTCGAGAGACGTGGTGCGCTGCTGGCCTTCCCCCACTCCGACAGCGCGGAGGTTCCGCAGCCCCGGCCCCCTGCCGGATAGCACGCTTTCGAGTTGCGCCCAGCTCAGCGGCCTCCCCTGGGAAAAGCTCCTGGATTGCGGCTTGCGTAGCGTGCGGCGAGGTGCAGGGTTCGGCTCGCCAGCGGGATCGCGGGGTTCAACAGACACAGAGCGATTATAGAACATATATTCTATTAACTGCCAACGGGAGCAAACCCTCTTAAAACTAGTGGAAACTAAGACTAGACTAAGTTGTTCATTCTGGTTTAGAGTGCTACTTTAATCGCACAGTTCAGCCCGGACATTCAACAGAGCACCGGGCCCCATGACTATCCAGGAGGATCCCATGTCCCTTCGCCGTAAAGTAGCAGCCGGTGTAGCTGCAGCAGTTATGGCCTTCAGCTTGACCGCCTGCGGCGGTGACGACGACACGATCAAGGTCGGCACCACCGACCAGGGCCAGAAGCAGTGGCAGGTGTTTGAGGAAAAGGCCAAGGAAGAAGGCCTGAACGTTGAGCTGGTTCCGTTCGGCGACTACAGCCTGCCGAACCGCGCGCTGGCCGACGGCGAGATCGACGTCAACAACTTCCAGCACCTGATGTTCCTGGCTGACTACAACGTCAACAACGACTCCAACCTGGTGCCGATCGGCGCCACCGAGATCATCCCGCTGGGCGTGTACTACCAGGACCACAGCGAGGTCAAGGACATCGAGGAAGCCGGCGAGGTTGCCATCCCGAACGACCCGACCAACCAGGGCCGTGCCCTGCACGTGCTGGCATCCGCTGGTCTGGTGAAGCTGAAGGACGACAAGATCCTGTCCCCCACCCCGGCTGACATCGACGAGGGCAAGTCCAAGGTCAAGGTCACCCCGGTGGACGCCGCCCAGACCGTGACCGCCTACAAGGACGGCACCCCGGCCGTCATCAACAACTCCTTCCTGGAGCGCGGCAACATCGACCCGAAGTCCGCCATCGTCGAGGATGACCCGAAGGCAGAAGCCGCCAAGCCGTTCATCAACGCCTTCGTCACCACCGAGGAGAAGAAGGACGACGAGGATCTGAAGAAGCTCGTTGAGGTCTGGCACTCCAAGGACGTTCAGGATGCACTGAACGAGCAGTCCAAGGGCACCTCCGTCCAGGTTCAGATGGGCCCGGAGGAGCTGGCTAAGGTTCTGAAGGACACCGAGGACCAGATCAAGAAGTAGGCCCAACCGGCACTACTAACCCCAACTCTCAAAAGAGGTTCCCTATGGCGACAGACGCACAACCAAGCGTCGACCAGCCCAGCGCCGGCAACACCGGCGCTGCCGGCAGTACCGGCAGTACCGGCACGGAGATCGTCTTCCGCGACGTGACGAAGGTCTTCAAGCAGGGCAAGAAGGAAATTCACGCCCTGCAGGACATCAACACGCAGATCGCGGCGGGCTCCATCGTTGGCATCATCGGCTACTCCGGCGCCGGCAAGTCCACCCTAGTCCGGCAGATCAACGGCCTGGACCGCCCCACCAGCGGACAGATCCTGCTGGACGGCCAGGACATCGTTCCCCTGCCGGAATCGCAGATGCGCAAGCTGCGCAGCGACATCGGCATGATCTTCCAGCAGTTCAACCTGTTCTCCTCCCGCAACGTGGCAGGCAACGTCGCCTACCCACTGCGCCTGCAGGGCATGCCCAAGCAGCAGCGGGAAGAGCGCGTCAAGGAACTGCTGGAGTTCGTCGGCCTGTCCGACAAGGGCAAGGCCTACCCGGAGCAGCTGTCCGGTGGCCAGAAGCAGCGCGTCGGCATCGCCCGCGCGCTGGCCACCAACCCCAGCCTGCTGCTGGCCGACGAGGCCACCAGTGCGCTGGACCCCTCCACCACCCGCGACGTGCTGGAGCTGCTGCGTAAGGTGAACCGCGAGCTCGGCATCACCATCGTGGTGATCACCCACGAAATGGAGGTTGTGCGTTCCATCGCCGACTCCGTGATCGTGATGGAAAACGGCCGCATCGTGGAGCAGGGCAGCGTCTACGAGGTATTTTCCAACCCGCAGACGAAGACTGCCGCCAACTTCGTAGCCACCTCGCTGCGCAACACCCCCGACATGGTCGAGGCGGAAGCACTGCAGTCCGAAAACGGCCGACTCTTCACTGTGACCATGGCCGAGGGAATCGGGTTTTTCGATGCCATCTCGAAGCTGTCCGCTGCAGGGGTGACGGTAAACATCGTCCACGGTGGCGTCACCACCCTCCAGAACCACAGTTTCGGCCGCCTGACCCTGCGCCTGACGGCCCACAATGCCGACGGCGAGAAGGCGATCGAGGAATTCCACGGCCACATGCAGGATTCCACCGAGATTGAGGAGATCCGATGAACACGATGACCCTCGCGCAAATGGATTGGGACCGCTACGGCGATACGTTCCAGAAGGCGATTTTCGAGACGCTGTACATGGTCTCGATCACGCTGCTGATCTCCTCGGTACTGGGCCTGATCATCGGCCTGCTGCTGTACACCACCCGCAAGGGCGGCATTCTGCAGAACCGGGTGGTCTACTGGATCACGAACTTCCTGGTGAACTTCATCCGCCCGATCCCGTTCATCATCTTGCTGACGGCAATCGGCCCGCTGACGGACCTGGTGGTGCAGAGTCGTATCGGTACGGAAGCAGCCATCGTCGGCATGGTTGTCGCCGCTACCTTCGGCGCTGCCCGTATCTTCGAGCAGAACCTGGTTGCGATCGACCCGGGCGTGATCGAGGCCGCCAAGGCGATGGGTGCCTCGCCGCTGAAGATCATCTTCACGGTGATCATCCCCGAGGCACTGGGGCCGCTGATCCTGGGCTTCACCTTCATGTTCATCGCCATCGTGGATATGTCCGCCATGGCCGGTTACATCGGTGCAGGTGGTCTGGGTGACTTCGCGATTGTCTACGGTTACCGTTCGTTTAATGACGCCGTTACGTGGACAACCGTCGCAGTGATCATCGTGATCGTGCAGATCGCGCAGCTGGGCGGAAACTGGCTGTCGAAGAAGATCATGCGCCGCTAGTCAGCACGCGCTACTAGTGAGCACGAAACCCCGGGCTAGTTCAGTTCAATGAATTAGCCCGGGGTTTCGTCGTGCGTTTAGAATTCCGCGACCCACGTCACGGTCTGTTTGGGCCCCTTGCCGCAGGAGGGAACGGAGGTTCCCCCTGGGTGCGCGCTCAGGCGAACCGTGATTTCTTGTTCTGCGCCAGCTTCTGGGGGCGCATCTGTGCCCGCTTCTGGCCCCGCTTCCGTGTCCGCTTCTGGTCGGATGGTTACGACGCGCACCTCGGTGGCGCCGTCTGTGCCTCCGGCCGCTTCCGGCTTGGTCACGCGCATGCTGGCGAGCTTGACGGGGCGGCCTTCGCTGGCCAGCTTCTCCGCCGCGGCCAGCTCCGCGGCCTGGCCGACTGGGTCCCAGACTCCGCGGCCACGGCAGCCCTCCAGCCACAGCTCGCCCTGCTTGGCACGTTCCAGCATGCTGCTGGCGCCGGCGGTGCCGAGCTGGCCGTAGGAGTAGTTGTGGGGCAGCAGGATCATGGAGGGGGCGAAGCGGTGCCCCTTGGTGTGGGAGGATTCCCAGACCATCTGGCCGTACTTGGCGGTGAGCTCGTCGGCTACCGGGCGGCCGAATACCGCGCAGCACTTGTCGCGCTTGCCGTGGGTGCACACCAGCAGCAGCGGGTCGTCGATGCGCTGTCCGCCGGCGGCGCCGGGGGCGCTAAGGTCGAGGTCCAGAAGCGCTTCGGGGCCAGAGACTTGCAGGCTTTCGAGGATGGGTGTGGGGTCGTCGCCGTAGCCTTCGGCCCAGCTGATGTAGAGCTGCCGGGTGGCGCTGGCTGCGCGCTGCTGGCCTTCGCGGCCGGGGCGGCGGATGAACTGCAGCTGGGCGCCGTTGTCCTTGAGGAACTTCTCAACCTTTTCGGTGAGTTCCTCCCCTAGCGCGGTGCCGTCGAGGATGTCGTGGCCCCAGTTGGTGACGAACTCGAGGGCGAGGATGATCTTGCCCGGCTTGGCGGTGCCGGGAAGAGCCTCATCGGTCTGCTGGGAGCACATGTCCGCGTAGATCCCGCCGGAGACCTGAGTAGTGGTGGACTGCCCAGTTTCGGGCTGCCCGGCCTGCGCGTTTCTATTTGTAGGCATGCCTTCAACAGTACCAAGTTGGAGGCTAATTTCGGGCTAGTAAGTCGCTTCGATCCGCCACTGCTTCCCTTTGCACACCAGCAGGAATGCGTGGTCTCTAGGGGCGCCTTCGTAGAGGCCGCTGTGGGGGTCACTATGGGTTTCCTCGCGGGCTGCGACCTGCAGCCGGGCGTAGCGCTTCCCCTCGGCCCACCAGTGCTCGTCGACCGGCCAGGGGCCGGCCCATCCGGTGATGCGGAGCCGCCGGGCGCCCCAGCGCAGGGTATCCGGCGGGGAGCTCATCAGCCCGCGGCCGGTGACGTACACGGCATCACCCTGGCGGTCCAGCAGCGCCAGCCGCGCTGCGGGGTGCGCAGCGCTGGGATTGCGTTCGCTGGCACCGGGGGCGCCATCATCACTGGTTGGCGAGCCGATCAGCCCTGGTAGAGGGGGCAACAGCTGCCCTTCCCATTGGCGGGTCGGCAGGGCGGTCACCTCCTCCGGGTCGTCCTCCCCGTAGGGCACGGTGGCGATACGGCGGGCTACGGCACGGCCTCCGCGGTGGATGGGACGGAGCACGCGGTTCATGCCGATCAGTGCTTGCGCCCGCCCGGCGGCGGCGCGGGCGGCGCGGATGCCTTCATCTGGCCCGCCCCACAATGGCGCGGCCAGGCTGCCCGCAGGAACGGTCTCCACGGGCACGAGTTCGATGCATGTCACCCCGACGGTATTGTCCGCCCAGTCGGACACGTCGACCACGCCGGTCTCTCCATCGACTCCGCCCTGCCCGTCGCTGTGCGCACCCTCTCCCCTAATCGTCCCCGCCCCGGCACGCAGCCGGGTGAGCCAGCCGTCGAGCTGCCAGCGCACCCGCTGGGCGGTGTCCTGCTCCGAGAGCGGTTCGCGGCAGCGCCACAGTCTCTCGATAACAGTCGGCCCGGTGTATCCCACCGGGGGTTCCAGGTAGGCCCGCACGGCTAGTCGCAAGCATGCCTCGCCGGCAGCAAAGAGCTTGTTGTGCAGCGCAGTGGCCACGTGTCGGGCAATGAATGCGGCGGTTTCAGTACGTGCGATGGGTTCGTCGGCTTCGTAGCGCAACTCTAGGTCTTCTCGGTGCCGTCGGGGTGCTACATCCCGGTCGATGTGCCCGCTGGCGATGCGGTGCCACTCCACGGCCTCCTGTCCGAAGCGCGCGGCCACGTCCGCGCGTGGCAGTTCGGCAAAGTCGCGCATCGTGCGTAGCCCCAGCTGCTGCAGTGTGGCGCTGAGGTGTGCCGGGGCGCGCAGCTCCGGTTCGATGCTCAGCACACTGATCGGCAACCCCGCGATGAACTCCGCACTGCCGCCCACGGGGATGCTCTTGCCCAGCCGGGCTGCCCAGACCGCCGAGACCAGGTCATCGGCCACGCCGGCCATACAGTCAGCGTGTATGCGGGCGGCGGCATCCAGCAGCTTCTCTACCGCACTGGCCTCGTCGCCGTAGTACCTAGCTAGCGCGTCCACCGGGAAGGCAAGTAGTCCGGGACGTAGGGTCTCCACGACTGCGCTGACGTCCTGCAGCGCGGCCAATACGTCCTCGTGCACGGAGGCCTGCCGGGTGGAATCGTCCGCCGCGACGTTCAGCTGCGGGTACGCCGCCAGCGCGTGCCGCTGTTTCATTCCGATCCGGATTCCCTGGGCGCGTGCGGCCGCATTGCAGGCCAGCACCCGATAATCGGCAATCACCGCGGCGGGCGCCAGCACGTCCCACCCGCGCGACTGTGCCTGGACGTACACCGGCCAATCCGGGAACCATAGCACTGCCACCCGCCTGTTGTGGGTTGCAGGCGCCACCCGCACCGCGCTATCCGGAGTACGCATGTGCCGTATCCTCTGTACCCGCTGTGCCCACTGTGCCCGCTGTGCCCGCTGTGCCCGCTGTGCCCACTGTGCCCGCTGTGCCCGCTACGCTCTCTGCACCAATCACATCCTCTGCACCAATAGTCGCCCGCACCGCACTCGGCGGCTGAGCCTTACCCCACACGCGCCCCGCGACCTCCACGGCGCGGATGCGCCCACTCCCGCGCCTCAGCCCCAGCACACCGCATACCTGTAGCTCCACGTGCATCCTGGCCTGCGGCCACGCCTTCCCACACACCAGCAAAGCGCACTCGCTCTTCCGCAGCCGCGCCTCCACAGGTCGCGCGAAAGTCGGAGTTACGGAACCACCACTACTCCGTCCCCCCTGTCCGCTCTGCCCGCCCTGCTTGCCTAACTGTCCGCCCGCCGCAAACAGCACCACATCCATCCCTTCCACCAGCGTGCCCAGCACCGCCGCCGTGTGCGGGGTGGAATCCGGCACCAGCACCAGCCGTTCCACGTTGCCACCGGCAGCCGCCACCGCCGCGATCGCTAGCCGCGGATAATCGACCACCGCCACGCACATCCCCTGCGCCGTCAGGTGCGCCAGCATATCCACCAGTACTGCCGGACAATCCGAAAATTGCGTCGCCTGCCCACGCACCACCCCGCCACCCGGCAGGTGCTCGGCCAGCCACGCCGGGACCGGCGCGACGCGCACGCTGTTTTCTCTGCGCAGTTCTTTGCTTTGTGCTTCTTTTCTTTGTAACGCCCCCTTCCCCGCCGGTGCCGATTCCAGCACCGTCGCACTCGAGACGCTGGCCATCGGAGCTCCCCCGGATTCGATCTGCTGCATCTTGCGCCGCAAGCTGGCAATCGTCGCCTGCGCCGCAGATTCCCCTGCAGACTGCGCCATGGTTGCCACCTCCCTTCCCTTTTTCCGACACCGCATGTTCTATCAGCGCCCTCGTACAGGGATACCCCGCACACAACACGTATTAGAACACGTGTTCTAACTCGATAGGGTCGAATATATCCCTCCCCGCGCAGTAGCGTCAAGCGCGGCGATAAAGACGCAGGTTGAAAGGGGCGGAAAAGGTGGCGTCACCTAAAATGGGCAACCATGAGCCCAACAAACCGCAACGAGCCCGTCATCGCCCCACCCACGCCCGTGCGTGCCGCCGCCTCGGTACTCTTCGGTCTGGCAGTGGGCATTATGGCCGCGCCGCTCGCGCCCGGCTTTCAAGTTATCGTGCTGATCCTCAGCGTCGGCGCGGCGCTACTCCTGACGTTTAGCCACCCATACCGCCGGCAAGTGCGTGCAGAGGTGGAAAAGCGTGGCGAACGCTATCGCACCAGCGCAGCGCAGGTCGCACCACTGTTCCCGCTATGGATCGCACTGATGGCACTCCCCCTGCTAAATACGCGCTCGTGGGTACTCATGGCCATCGCGTGGGTCATCGCCAGCGCGTACACCTGGTTTATCTACCCGCACATCGACGGCACCGCGCACATCAAGCCGATCGACGAAACCAAGAAGAAGTAGCGCTCAAAGAGCACCGCGCGCAAGCAAAACGGCCCGCACTCCCCAAAAACGCCGGGGAGTGCGGGCCGAAAACCTATTTCAGCCTTTATTAGGAGCCCGAGAGACTACCAGACAGGCTGCCGGAAGCACCGGAGCCGGCCGGGGCCGCACCCTTCTTCACCACAATCGGGGCACCGTTGTCGAAGACCTTGTTGTTGTTCACAACAGCGCCGACCTTCACACCTGCACCGTTCTTGTAGGTACCCTCCTTCTCCGGAGCCTTCCAGGTGAAGTCCAGCAGCAGCGGAGTAGCGGTATTAACGGTGGGCTTCTTCTTAATCAGCAGACCCTCCGTCCAAGAAACGCGAACCTCGGTCCGATCATCGGTCTGCTTCACTGCATACTCAGACTGACCCAGCTCGTGGACAGAGTCGCCGATCAGACCGCCCTTGATGCGCTCAACCTTGGCCAGCTTGAAGCCCTTCGGCATCCACTCAAGGACCTCGTCGATGCGGGTATCACCCTTCACACCCTGAATCTCAACACGGGTCTTCACGGTAGCGCCCGGAGCAACGGTGGTTGCGCCGTGAACCTGCTTATACACGTCAACATTCCAGGCCGGGCCACCGACGTTACCCAGCTTGATCTTGTCACCCTGCGGGACGTCCAGATCCTTCTTGCCACCCAGGGAACCAGTCAGGCCACCCAGGGAGCCAGCCGGAGCAGCGGATGCAACACTTACGCCACCGAAAGCCAGTGCAGATGCTGCGGCAATAGCGGTTGCGCTACGAACAAACTTAGAAGCCATAGAGGAATACCTTTCGATCAACTTTGCAGAGGTCTGCAAACGACTTTGCGCTAAAGCATAACCTAGTTAGCGATACAAAATCAGTATTTCGGAAGTTTCCTCTGAAAAACCTCTAAGTCCGGAGCAAAACCGCTCTTACTCCCACTCGATGGTTCCCGGCGGCTTGCTGGTTACGTCCAGCACCACGCGGTTTACTTCCTCCACCTCGTTGGTAATACGGGTGGAAATCTTCTCCAACACGTCGAAAGGAATGCGGGTCCAGTCGGCCGTCATCGCGTCCTCACTAGATACCGGGCGCAACACAATCGGGTGGCCGTAGGTACGGCCATCGCCCTGCACACCCACGGAACGCACGTCCGCCAGCAGAACCACTGGGCACTGCCAGATCACGTCGTCCAGGCCAGCGGCAGTGAGCTCAGCGCGAGCGATAGCGTCGGCAGCACGAAGAGTCTCCAGGCGCTCCTCCGTCACCTCACCGATGATGCGGATGCCCAGGCCCGGACCAGGGAACGGCTGGCGTGCCACGATTTCCTCCGGCAGGCCCAGCTCGCGACCAACCGCGCGCACCTCGTCCTTGAACAGCAGGCGCAGCGGCTCCACCAGTTTGAACTCCACGTCGTCCGGCAGGCCGCCGACGTTGTGGTGGCTCTTGATGTTCGCGGTGCCGGTGCCACCACCGGATTCCACGACGTCCGGGTACAGCGTGCCCTGTACCAGGAAGTCCACGCTGGATCCCTCCGGGGCATCGGCCAGCACGCCCGCAACGGCGCGCTCGAAGGAGCGGATAAACTCCGCGCCGATGGCCTTGCGCTTAGCCTCGGGCTCGGTCACGCCGGCCAGCTTCTGCAGGAACGCCTCGCGCTCGTCCACCGTCACCAGCTTCGCACCGGTGGCGGCCACAAAGTCCTTCTCCACCTGCTCGCGCTCACCGGCGCGCAGCAGACCGTGGTCGACGAACACACAGGTCAGGCGGTCGCCAATCGCGCGCTGCACCAGCGCGGCCGCCACGGCGGAATCCACGCCACCGGACAGGCCGCAGATAGCGCGCCCTTCGTCGCCGATCTGCTCGCGCACCTGCTCGATCAGCTGCTCGGCAATGTTGCCCGCCGTCCAGGTCGGCTCCAGCCCAGCGGTTTCCAGCAGGAAGCGGCGCAGCACCTCCTGGCCCTTCGGGGAGTGCAACACCTCAGGGTGGTACTGCACGCCCGCCATGCGCTTCTCCGGGCACTCAAAGGCGGCCACCGGCGCACCTTCAGTGCGGGCGGTCACGGTGAAGCCCTCCGGCGCCTCAGAGACGGAGTCGCCGTGGCTCATCCACACCTGCTCGCTATCTCCCATACCCTCGTGCAGCACGCCGGCCTCCGGCTGGATCTGCAGCTCGGTGCGGCCGTACTCGCGCAGGCCGGTCTTCGCCACGGTGCCACCCATGGCCTTGGTCATCGCTTGGAAGCCGTAGCAGATGCCGAATACCGGCACCCCCAGCTCCAGCAGTCCCGGCTGGAGCGAGGGGGCGTCATCTGCATAAACAGAAGAAGGTCCACCGGACAGGATCAGGGCCGCAGGGTTCTTCGCGGCGACCTCGTCGGCGGACATGGTGTGCGGGATGACCTCGGAGTACAGGTTCACCTCGCGCACCCGGCGGGCAATGAGCTGTGCGTATTGCGCACCGAAATCCACGACAAGTACGGGCCGTGGAGCGGCGGCAGCTGGGTCTTGTTGAGTCACGTCCCTAACTCTAACGCACCTGCGCGCCACGGGGCACACCGGTCGCTCGCTAGCCGCGGCTGTCCGTGAAGCGCTGCTTGTACCAGTCCATCGACGGCGGGGAGAAGATCAGCCCCAGCGACACCACCGCCACCACACCGAGGATCATAGCCAGCCAGAACACACCCGCCTGGATCACCGTAATCGTGATCAGCACCAGCGTGATGTGCGTCAGCACCAGCCCAGACACACCCCACGTGCGCCCCTGAATAATCATCGTCCCGAACAGCGCAAACGCGAAGAAGTACAGCCCCACCATCACGCCGGTCGCACCGACATTCATCTTCACAGTTTCGTCGCCGTGCTGCGGCTGGTAACCGAGGTAGAGCACGATCGTGACGATGATGCCCACCACGCCGATTACTATTGACGCCCACGAAAGCACCGCTAGCTGCATCGGCAACCGGTCAGTTGTGCGCTGCCACCACTGGGAAATCTTCATTCAGATCAGTTGTGTCTTTCTGTATTAGCGGACGACCAAGTACTAGCGGACGACCAGATCGACCTTCTGGAAGCTCTTAATATCCGTGTATCCACACTTAGCCATCGAGCGGCGCAGGGCGCCAATAATGTTCTCTCCACCAACCGGATTGGCAGTCGGGCCGAACAGCAGCTCCTTCAACGGCAGCGGCTCGCCCCCCAGGCCTACCTCTTCCACCAGGCCACGCGGCAGCTTCGGGTGGCCCGCCGTGGACGGCCAGTACCAGTTAGGAGCGCCCGCAGAGGCAGCAGTGGCCAGGGGCAACCCCAGCGAAACGGCATCCGCGCCACAGGCGATGGCCTTGGCTACGTCACCTGAATTGCGCAGCGAAGAATCGGCGATGATGTGGACGTAGCGGCCGCCCGTCTCGTCCAGGTAGTCGCGGCGCGCAGCGGCCGCATCAGCGATGGCGGTGGCCATCGGTACGTCGATGCCCAGCGAATCGTTGTTGGTGGTGTGGCCAGAGCCAATGATCACACCCGCCGCGCCGGTGCGCATCAGGTGCATGGCGGTGGTGTAGTCCACCACGCCACCGGCGATCACCGGGATGTCCAGGCTGCCGATGAACTCCTTCAGGTTCAACGGCTCGCCGTCGCGGTGCACGTGTTCTGCGGAGACCAGGGTACCCTGAACCACCAGCAGGTCCATGCCGGACTTGATCAGCGCCGGCGCGAGCTCGCGGGCATTCTGCGGGGACACACGGACGGCGAAGCGCACGCCGGATTCCCGCACTTGGTTTAGCCGCTCCTGCAGCAAGTCCACGTTCAGGTCCAGGGAGTGGAGGCGCTGCAGCTCCGCGTTGGCGCCGAAAATCTCTGAGTCCGAGGCGGCGTCATCCTCATCAAACAGCGCGGACTCTGCCTTGCGAGCAGCTTCAACAACCCCGCGCAGGGCGGCATCCAGGTCATCCACGCGCCCCCAGAGGCCTTCGGCATTGATCACCGGAAGGCCGCCGAGCTGGCCAAACTCGATGGCGAACTCGGGCGTGACGATCGAGTCGGTCGGGTGCGTCATCACTGGGATGTCGAAGGAATAAGCGTCGATCTTCCACGACGTATCCACATCGTGCGAGCTGCGGGTGCGCCGGGACGGCACGATGTCGATTTGGTTCAGGCCGTACACCCGGCGGGCAGCGCGCCCACGTCCGATGTCAACGTATTCCTGCATGGCTGACTTGCTCCTTAAAAGCGTGCTTTAGCGGTTCGGGTTGTAGTTCGGCGCTTCCATGATGCCCTGCACATCGTGCGGGTGCGATTCGCGCAGACCCGCGCCAGTAATGCGCACGAAGCGTGCGTTGTGCAGCTCGGGGATCGTCGCCGCGCCGGTGTAGCCCATGGCAGCGCGTAGGCCACCGACCTGCTGGTGCAGGATCGAGCCGATGGAGCCGCGGAACGGTACGCGGCCCTCGATGCCTTCCGGCACCAGCTTCTCCTCGGACTGCACGTCGGCCTGGAAGTAACGGTCCTTGGAGTAGGAGCGCTTCTCGCCGGTCAGGCCACGGCCCTGCATAGCGCCCATGGAGCCCATGCCACGGTAGCGCTTGTACTGCTTGCCGCTGATGGTCACGATCTCACCGGGGGTCTCGGCCGATCCTGCGAGCATGGAGCCCAGCATTACTGTGGACGCCCCAGCCGCCAGCGCCTTGGCGATGTCGCCGGAGAACTGCATGCCTCCGTCGGCGATGATCGGCACGCCCGCCTTCTTGGCCGGGACGGCTGCCTCCATGATGGCGGTGATCTGCGGGGCGCCAACGCCCGCGACGACGCGGGTGGTGCAGATGGAGCCCGGGCCGATGCCGACCTTGATGGCATCCGCGCCGGCCTCGATCATGGCCTGCGCTGCCTCGCGGGTGGCGAGGTTACCGCCGACGACATCTACGCGGTCGCCGAATTCCTTCTTCACGCGGGAAACCATGTCCAGCACGCCGCGGTTGTGGGCGTGGGCGGTATCGACGATCAGCACGTCCACACCGGCATCCACCAGATTGCCCGCGCGGGTCCAGGCGTCCTCGCCGGTGCCGATACCAGCGGCGGCCAGCAGGCGGCCGGAGGAATCCTTAGCAGCCAGTGGGTACTGCTCGCGCTTGGCGAAGTCCTTGACGGTGATCAGGCCGGTCAGCTTGCCAGCACCGTCGACGATCGGCAGCTTCTCCACCTTGTTCTCGGAAAGCAGGCTCAGGGCAGCTTCGGCGGACACGCCTTCCTGGGCGACAACCAGCGGCATGGGGGTCATGGCCTCGGAAACCTTGCGGCTGAAGTCGCTTTCGAAGCGCATGTCGCGGTTAGTGAGGATGCCGACCAACACGCCCTCGTCATCCACAACCGGCAGGCCGGAGATGCGGTAGCGGGCGCACAGATCATCTACTTCCTGGATGGTCATGTCCGGGGAGGCGGTGACCGGGTCGGTGATCATGCCGGCTTCGGAGCGCTTGACGATCTCCACCTGCTGCGCCTGGTCCTCGATGGACAGGTTGCGGTGCAGCACGCCGATGCCTCCGTGGCGGGCCATGGCGACGGCCATGCGGGCCTCGGTGACGGTATCCATGGCGGCGGAGGCCACCGGGATGTTCAGGTCAATGTTGCGAGTGAACTTCGTGGAGGTGTCCACGCCGGACGGGATCACCTCGGAAGCGGCGGGCAGCAGCAGGACGTCATCGAAAGTCAGTCCAACCAGTGCAACCTTGTTGGGGTCGTCGCCGCCGGTGGAAACTGGGTAAATCTTCGCGTTCATCTCTGGGTTCGTCACAGGTTGCCCGACCTTCCTCTAGAAAATTCTGCGGCGCTTCCCTACCAGCGCTTGGGCGCCTGGGAGTTCTCGCCGTCTTTTCGCCGATGTACTACAGAATAACCCTTTGCAGCGCGTTTTTGTGTGCCGGGGTTAGGTAGCGGCGGCGGGGCGCGCACTTCGTTCTCATCCCTCAGTTTGTAGACGATTCATTCCCCAGTTTG
>NZ_CALLDG010000087.1 GCF_937999985.1 uncultured Corynebacterium sp. | reverse complement strand
CCGGCCCCTCCATCACTGTGGCCGATGGCCGCGAACCCAAGGGCGAGAAGGAGGCAATGATCAACACCGATGCCGCCGAGAAGCACGGCGTGCACATCGGTGACACTCTGAAAGCTATCGACGTCCGCGACAGCCATGACTACAAGATCGTCGGAATCTACGACACTGACTTTTCCGTGGGCGGCTACCTCGGCCTGGCGCTTGACACTCAGGTCTATATCGACCGCTATACCAACGGAACCTTCCCCGACGGTTTTTGGCTGTCCGCTATCGACGGCGTGACCGCGGAGCAGCTCAAGGACTCTGTCCAGGAAGAATTCCCGGAACTCAAGGTCGTCACCGGCGACTCGATCGTCGAGCAAGCCACCAAGGAGATCCAGGACGGCCTCAGCTTCGTCAACTACTTCCTGCTGGCCTTCGCCCTCGTCAGCCTGCTGGTGGGCGCGTTCATCATCGCCAATACTTTCTCCATGGTCGTCGCCCAGCGCATGCGGGAGTTCGCCCTGCTACGCTCCCTGGGCGCCTCCCGCAGCCAGCTGACGACCTCGGTTGTCTTCGAGGCCGTTCTGGTTGGCCTCGTCGGTTCGGCGTTGGGCATCGTGGCCGGAATGGGCCTTGCCAAGGGCATCTTCGCAATCATGGACATGGCCGGGTTCGGCCTGCCGAGTACTGGGCTCAGCCTCACCCCGCAAGCGGTGATCCTGCCCCTCGTCATCGGTGTGCTCATAACCGTGGTTTCCGCATGGTCACCGGCGCGCCGTGCCGGTCGCGTGCACCCGGTCGAGGCGATGCGTTCGGGTGATATCTCTAGCTCGTCGCCGCTGAAGCTACGCACCATCGCCGGCGCCATCGTCTTCCTACTTGGTGTCGTTGCCGCGATTGCCGCTCTTGTTCTTAAGGACGCCGATACGGGTGCTCGGGCGAGCATCCTGGGCGTCGGTGCCCTGTTGGTGATTGTCGGTACTTTCCTGGTCTCTCCAGCGCTATCCATTCCAATCGTCCCGGCGCTGGGGCGCGTCTTGGGCGCTCCATTTGGGGCGATTGGAAAGTTGGCGTCCACAAACTCGCGCAGGAACCCGCGACGCACCGCAACTACAGCGTTTGCCCTGACCTTGGGCGTGGCGCTGGTGGCGGCTTTCGGCATGGTTGGCGCGACGATGAAAAACGCTATGGAGGACATGATTGGCGACACGGTGAAGTCCGACCTGGTGGTCAGCGGTCCGCAGAACCAGGGCTTCCCACTGCCGCAGGGTGTAGAGAAGGCCGTGGACGAAGCCGATGGTGTGAGCTCACATTCCACCCTGGGAGTGGCGCCCGTCAGTGTGGGCAAGCCCATGAGCGAGAGCAACGTGACGTACGCGGGAATGTATGCGTTCTACTTCAAGGGGCCGCTCGGTAAGTCCATGGGGCTTAGCTCGCTGGGCGAGGAGCTGAATTCCGACGAGCCGGGCTTCTACGCCTCCGAGGGTAAGGCCAAGGCCATGAAGTGGAAGGTCGGCGACGAGGTGCCGATGTATCGCGTTGGTCAGGGGGAAATGGGCAAGATCAAGCTGCTGGGCATCTACACCGAGCCGTTGCAGTCGCAGACGCTGCTCAACGAGGCCGCGCTGAAGCCCTACGTGGGGCAGGGCAAACCCCTCGACGAGACTGAGGATCTGAGCATCTTGCAGATCCTCGTCCACGGCGACGGGAATATCAGTGAGAAGGACCTGAAGGACAACGTGAGCAAGGCCGTGGAGCCGTTCATCGTGGCTGACGTGCTCACGCCAACCGAGTACGCGGGTACTGTTTCCAGCGGCATCGACCAGATGCTGATGATCCTCAACGCCATGCTCGCACTGTCGATCCTGGTGGCGATCCTGGGCATCATCAACACCCTGGCGCTGAACGTGATCGAACGCCGCCAGGAGATCGGCATGCTGCGCGCCGTGGGCATGTTCCGCAAGCAGGTGCGCCGCATGATCACCCTCGAGGCCGTGCAAATCGCCATCTATGGCGCGCTGGTGGGCGTGCTCATCGGCGTGGGCCTGGGCTGGGTCTTCGTGAAGGTGCTGGCCTCCGAAGGTTTGGATAGCGCGGTCCTGCCGTGGCAGCTGCTGGTTGGCATGATTGTGGGCTCCGGCATCGTGGGCGTGCTGGCCGCGCTGTGGCCGGCGCACAAGGCGGCGAAGACCTCCCCGCTGGAGGCGATTGCCGACTAAAGCCGGAACCTTGTCCGGGGTCGAAACTACAATGGCTAACCATGAGCGAGCAGACCCCGAACTCCGACATTGTTAACCTGCCCGGCACTGGCGGCGACGTGCAGACTGGCGTGGAACCGCTGAACGCCCAGCAGCAGCTGGAGCAGCTAAACAATTTCTTTGAAGATAATTATCCGGAAGTCTTCAGCTCCCTCGTCAACGACGAGGGGATTCCCTACAAGGATCAGTCCTGCCCCGTCCCGGCGGAGCTGGTGGACGAGACGGAGCGTATGTGGGCACGTGTGCCCGACCTGCTGGCGCATAGCAGCTTGCTGGTGCTGGGTGCGGGGCTGGACCACCGCATGCCGCACGTCGCCTATACCTCCCAGGTGCGGGCGGAACCCTGGACGTCGCAGCACCCCGCGCTGCCGGATGGGGTTGTGGGAACAGTATTGACGCCCCCTGATCCCACCGGGGCCGTAGCCGTCAGCTTGCACGGCGGACCAGGCTGGTTCGGTGACGGCGCAAGCCACGGTCAGTTCTGGCTTCCCCTCTTCGCCGCGATCGCAGAGCGCTCCGGGGTGACCATCGTGGATCTGACGTATCCGCTACCTGGCTACGGATCCTGGGATCTCACGCAGCAGGACGTGGCGGAAGCAGTCGCGCAGGTCAAGGCAGAGCTGGAGCCGAAGGCTTTCGGCCTGGTCGTATTCGGCAGTGGGCTGGTGGCCACAGGTCAGGTGGTGGGGACGGTTGTGAGTTCGGCTCTGGGGCCAGATTTTGAATTGGACTTCCTGGCGGCGCTTAGCCCGCGAATTCCGGAGGGGTTCGCGGTGGATATTGCAGGGGTGCCCACGGCAGTCTCCCTCGCGAGGTTCGACAGTAGGGGAACCGCAGGGGGCGTCATTAAGAAGTACTTCGAGGAAAGCGGCGCCGAGGTGCAGTTTTATGAGTACGACAGTGAGCACATTATTGCTGCTCCCGCGGTATGGCGGCAGCGAGTGGACGAGCTGGCGGAATGGCTGCGGAAGGTAGTTGCGGATTGTTGAACAACATTCTAAAGTGATACAAATCACTCATAGAAAGGCGCCGACATGTCGAATACAGACGAGCACGAGGGCGGCACGCCCGTAGCCAGCAAGCCAGTAGGCGGAAAACCCGAAGCAGCCCGCGCGGCTACATTCACCGCGTCGCTGGGCGCAATGTTCCTCATGGCCACCAGCGCCATCGGCCCGGGATTCATCACCCAAACCACCGTGTTCACGGTGGAGATGGGCGCGGCATTCGCGTTTGCAATCCTCGTTTCGATCCTGGTGGACATCGCCATTCAGCTGAACGTTTGGCGCGTGCTGGGCGTATCCGGCAAGCGTGCCAACGAGCTGGGCAATGAGGTTCTGCCGGGGCTCGGCTGGGTCATGGCAGCGTTCGTGTTCATCGGCGGGCTGATCTTCAACATTGGCAATATCGGCGGAACCGGTCTGGGTATCAATGCGATGCTCGGCTGGGATCCACTGCTAGGCGGCGGGCTGTCCGCAGCGATCGCCATCTTTATCTTCCTGTCGAAGCGCGCGGGCATGGCTCTGGATCGCATCGTCGCCGGCCTGGGTGCCATCATGATCCTGCTGATGATTTACGTCGCAGTCGTTTCCGCACCACCGCTGGGTGAGGCCTTGAAGAACACCGTGGCACCGACCGAGGTGGACTTCCTTGTGATCACCACTCTTATCGGCGGCACTGTCGGCGGCTACATCACCTTCGCGGGTGCGCACCGCATGATTGATTCCGGGCAGACTGGCGTGCAGAACGTCAACACGATCACCAAGGTTTCGGTCTCTGGCATCATCGTGACCGGCATTATGCGTGCGCTGCTGTTCCTGGCGATCCTGGGCGTGGTCGCTTCGGGCGTGACGCTGGCCGGAAACAACATGGCTGCAGACGCATTCCGTCACGCCGCTGGCGACATCGGCGTGCGCTTCTTCGGCGTGGTGCTGTGGGCCGCAGGCCTGACCTCTGTGGTGGGTGCTTCCTACACCTCCCTGACCTTCGTTACCCCGCAGTCGATGAAGAAATCTACCTTCAATTGGCTGGTCGTGGCCTTCATCGCCGTGTGTGCTGTGATCTACCTGATCCTGAACCAGGCTCCGCAGAAGCTGCTGATCTTCGCCGGTGCTTTCAACGGCCTGATCCTGCCGATCGGCTTCGCCGTCGTTCTGTGGGTGGCCTGGCGCCGCCGCGACCTGCTGCAGAACTACAAGTACCCAACCTGGCTGCTCATCCTTGGCTTTGTGACCTGGTTGCTGACGCTGTACCTGGGCTGGAGCTCTATGAGCAAGCTGCCGGGCATCTGGGCATAAGAAGAATCAGGGCTTAGGGCACAAGGCCCAAGAAAGGAAAGGGAGCCGCGGAGATGCCAGACAACATTGCAGCACAGGGGGTTGTGGGGCAGGAGCAGCAGGGGAACCCCGGTGCACTCTCGCCACAGCAGGCGCGTCAGATCTTCCGCAGCGGCACCGTGGCTCACACCTCGGGCTATTCGCGGGGCTATGCACAGGCGAACCTGATCACCCTGCCCCAAGCCCAAGCATTCGACTTCTTGCTGTTTGCCCAACGCAACCCGAAGCCGTGCCCGCTGCTTGGCGTGCTGGAAGCCGGACAGGTTTCCTCCGAGCTGCTGGCGGACGGGGACATCCGCAGCGACATTCCTCTGTACCGCTTGTACCGCAACGGCCACTTGGACAGCGAGGTTCCGGACGTGCGCGACGTATGGCGCGAGGATCTGGTCAGCTTCATCATCGGCTGCTCCTTCACCTTCGAGACCGCGCTATTGGATAACGGCGTGCCGGTGGAGCACATCGCCCAGGGCAAGAACGTGCCCATGTATCGCACGAACATCCCCACCAACCCCGCCGGGGTGTTCTCCGGCCCGATGGTCGTCTCCATGCGCCCCATCCCAGCTGCCCAAGTAGCCGACGCAGTGCGAATCACCTCCCGCTACCCGGCAGTGCACGGCGCCCCGGTGCACGTCGGCGACCCCGCGGCTATTGGTATCCAGGACGTGAACAATCCGGACTTCGGCGAGGCCGTGGACATCCCGGCCGGCACGATTCCCGTGTTCTGGGCCTGCGGGGTAACCCCGCAATCAGTGGTAATGGAATCCAAGCCCGAGTTCGCGATTTGCCACGCGCCGGGGCACATGCTGATCACCGACGCGCGCGACCTGCAGTACCAGGTGCCCTGAGTCCGCGCCTCTAATCCCGCACCCCGGGCGGGTCACGCTAGCCGAAGTAGCGCTCGATGTTATCGCTCGTGCGCTGCAGGAACCCGGCTAGCTGGTTGGCCGCCAACTCCCAGCGCTTCTCCGTAATCAGGTCCGTCACCGTGCGGTTCTGCGCAATGAACTCCACGTGGAACTCGTGGTTCAGCCGGTTGGCGCGGGCAAACCCAAGGCGCATCTGCGCCAAAATGCGATCCATCGAGTGATTCAACCCCGCCGACCCAGCGCTGGCGACAATAGCGCGGTGAAAATCCTGGTTCGCATCCGCAATCGCGCGGATGTCCTCCTCGCTGGCTTTCGAACCAGCGGAATCCCGCAGTTTTTCTGCGCTGGCGACGATCCCCTCCAACTCGTCCAGCCCCTCCCGCTGGCCCCACAGCAGAGCCCCCGGCTCTAGCACCATGCGGGCGGCGTACATGTCGGCCAAGTCCTCGCGAGTGGGCTCCGCGATAAAAACACCCCGGTTGGGGATCCGCTCCAGCAGACCCTCCGAAACCAGGGTGGCGAAAGCCTCCCGCAGGGTGTTGCGGGAGATCCCCAGCGACTGGGCCACATTCACCTCATTGAGCTTTTCGCCCGGTAGATAGGTACCGGAGGCGATGCCGTCAAGGAGAGCTGAATGCGCGATAGCCGACTGGGAGTGCATAGCAGTACAGCTTATTACGCAATGTGGCCCAGCGCGTCACCCTTCGACACATTGTCGCCCGGATTCAGCTGCGCCAGCGTGATGGTGCCGGCGGACTTGGCCTCCACCGTGGACTCCATCTTCATGGCCTCGATGGTGGCGATCGGCTGGCCGACCTCCACAGAGTCGCCATCGGCGACCTGCCACTTCACCAGCACACCGGTGTACGGGCACACCACAGCGTTAGCGTCAGCGCTACCACCGGCGGAGCTACCCGCAGAGGCGCCCGCGCCGGAGTTACCAGCGGCCGCGCTGGACCCGGTCGCGGGGGAGGCCGAGGTGGCGTCCGCACCAGAAGAACCAGCGGTGGCAACGCCGAAGGACGAAGGAAGGCTCACGCGGTGCAGGCGGCCGTCGATCTCCACGGTAAGAGTGGTGCGCTCGGTGTAAGCATCCTCGACGTCCTCCGGGGAAGAACCGGCATAGCCCGCGCCGATGCCCGGCTCGTATTCCTTATCCACCCAGTCGGTGTAGACGTGCAGATCGTCGCCACAGAACGCGGGGTGAGTGACGATGTCCTTGTGGAACGGCAGAACGGTGCGCACACCCTGGATGCGCATCTCGGCCAAAGCGGCCTGGGCGCGGCGCAGGGCAACCTCGCGGTTCGGACCCTTGACGATCAGCTTGGCCATCAGGGAATCGTAAAAGCCGGGGATCGTAGAGCCAGAACGCACGCCTGCATCCACGCGGATGCCCGGGCCCGTCGGAACCTCGAACTGGGTGACGGTGCCGGGAGAGGGGACGAAGCCATTGGCGGCGTCCTCCGCGTTGATGCGGAACTCGAAGGCGTGGCCGTCGCTGACCGGATCCTCATCGAAGCTCAGCGGCAGGCCGGCGGCGATGCGGAACTGCTCGCCGACGATGTCCACGCCCGTCACAGCCTCGGTGACCGGGTGCTCGACCTGCACGCGGGTGTTGACCTCCAGGAAGCTGACGGTGCCGTCCTCGGCGACGATGAACTCCACCGTGCCCGCGCCCGTGTAGTTCGCAGCCTGGCAGATGGAGCGGGAGCCCTCGATGATGTCGGTACGCTGCTTATCAGTCAGGAACGGCGCCGGAGCTTCCTCGACGAGCTTCTGGAAGCGGCGCTGCACGGAGCAGTCGCGCGTGCCCACAACGCGCACGTTGCCGTGCGTATCGGCCAGCACCTGCGCCTCCACGTGGCGGGGCTTGGTCAGGAACTTCTCCACGTAGCACTCGCCACGGCCAAAAGCTGCCTTGGCCTCACGGCCTGCGGACTCGAAGGCAGCCTCGATGTCGTTGTAGTCGTGCACGACCTTCAGGCCACGGCCGCCGCCGCCGAACGCTGCCTTGATGGCGATGGGCATGCCGTGCTCGTCGGCGAAGTCGCGGGCCTGCTCCCAGTTCGGGATGGGATCCGGGGTGCCGGGCGCCAGCGGGGCGCCAACCTCGGTGGCCAGGGCGCGGGCGGCAACCTTGTTGCCCAGGGTCTCGATGGCTTCCGGCGCAGGGCCGACCCAGGTCAGACCAGCCTCCACGACAGCGCGGGCGAAGTCCGCATTCTCGGACAGGAAGCCGTAGCCCGGGTGCACGCAGTCCGCGCCGGCGCGCAGCGCGATGTCCAGCAGAGCCGGGATGTTCATGTACGTCTCGGCGGCGGTGTTGCCGGGCAGGGTATAGGCCTCGTCGGCGATCTTGGCGTGCAGGTTGTCCACGTCCGCCTCGGAGACGACGGCGATGGAGCGGATACCGAGGTCCCGGGCGGCGCGGGCGATGCGAATGGCGATCTCGCCGCGGTTGGCGATGAGGACGGTCTGTAGCGGGAAGGTCTCTTGGCTCATGGGTTCGTTCCTTGTCGTTGTGTTGTTTAGGGTCTGTGGTCGCGCCTGCAGGCTATTCGAAGTCGATCAGCTCGAAGCGCACCGTGTCCCCCGGCCCCAGCTGGCCGGCCTTGTCTAGGTCTTTGTCGATGACGGTGGCGATCACGGGGTAGCCGCCGGTTACCGGGTGGTCAGCCAGGAACACCACGGGCAACCCATTCGGCGGAACCTGAATGCTGCCGCTGACCATGCCCTCGCTGGCCAGTTCGCCGTCGTGGCTGCGGTGCAAGGGCTCGGGCGATTCGCCACCTTCCGACAGCGCCAGTCGCAGCCCCACGCGGTTCGACTGCCCAGTCACGGTCCATTCGATCTCGGTGAATCGCTGCAGCTCTGCCTCGCCGAACCAATCGTCGCGCGGTCCGGCCACGCAGCGCAGCACGTTCTCGCCGTCAAAGGGGTTGGTCGTCGCGGTGCCGACGGATGCCCGGGCAGTGCGGCGCCCGGCCTTCAGCACATCGCCGGTGGCCACGGGCTGCGGCCCCAGGCCGGAAAGAATGTCGGTGGAGTTGGAGCCCAGGACCTCGTCCGTCACCAGACCGCCGCGCACGGCCACGTAGCTGCGCAGGCCATTGCCCGCCCCGCCGACGGGTTCGATCGTGAGAGTCTGTCCGGCCTTGACCTCCACGGGCGCCCCCAGCTCGAAGTTGCGCCGGCCGATCGATACGTTCGCGCGCGCACCGGTCACGCACACTGCGGTATCCACCAGTGCTTCCAGTTCAATGCCGCCGATGTTCTCCAGCACGGTTGCACTCGAGGCGTTGCCGACCACGTCGTTCGCCGCCCAGGCGCTCGCCCGATCGACCGCGCCGGAGCCGTTCACGCCGATGTCGCCGTGGCCCGCGCGTCCCGTGTCCTGAAACAGGGTCTGCAGCCCTGCATCCAGGACCTTTACGCTCTGGCGGGCAGGGACGATAGGTTTCTTGTCTTGTGACGCCCCCGCGCCCGCACCGGCCGTGGCCTCCTCTGTAGAGCCAGCCTCAGCGCTGATGGATTCGCGTACCTGGCGATAGCGCACAGTATCGCCCGGCTGCAGCAGCGCGGGCTGCTCTGCATTCGTATCCCACATTGGCTGTGTGGTGTGACCCAGCAGCTGCCAGCCGCCGGGGGAGGTGCGGGGATAGACGGCGGAGAACTGTCCGGCCAAGCCCACCGCGCCCGCCGGAACGGCAGTGCGTGGGGAGCTGCGGCGAGGTACGTCCCAGGTATAGGACTGGTCGCCTGCAGCCGGCACGCAGTAGGTAAAGCCCGGGGCGAAGCCACCGAAGGCCGCCAGCCACTGCTGCTGGGTGTGGCGGGTGATGAGCTCCTCGGTGGAGATGCCCATCAGCTCCGCGACTTCCGCCAGATCCTCGCCGTCGTAGACGACGTCGATGGTGACCTCCCGCGGGTTGGCCTCCGCAGAGTTTTGCGGGTGGAAGTCCCGCAGGGTGTTCAAGCCGGCGATGGCGGAGGAGTGGGCGTCAAAACAAACAAGCACAGTGCGCGCCGCGGCGATGGCCTCGACCTGACCGGGCAAGGGGCTGGCTACGAGCGAGGCGTGCCAGGACATCACTGTGTCCAGGTCGGGTAGGTCTACGATGACGGCGCGGGTGCCGACGGGGGAAACGGTGTGGCTCACAGGAAGCTCCCGATGGTGATGTTGTTGGACTGCAGTTCGGCGGCGATGCGCTCCGCCATGGCGACCGCGCCGGGGGAATCGCCGTGGACGCACACGGAATCGGCGGCGGTGCGGATGGTGGAGCCGTCGATGGCTTCGATCGTGCCTTCCTCGGCCATGCGCACCACGCGGCGGGCAACGACCTCCGGGTCGTGCAGAACGGCACCGTTTTCGCGGCGGGAAACCAGCGTGCCGTCCGGGTTGTAGGCGCGGTCGGCGAAGACCTCGTTGATCACGCGCAGGCCGGCCTTCTCCGCGTAGTTGGCGGCAACCGCGCCGGGCAGCAGCATCACGGGCAGGTCCGCGCCGAAGGCCTTGATGCCCTCGATGACGGCCTTGGCCTGGGCCTCGTGGTGAACGATCGTGTTGTACATCGCGCCGTGGGGCTTGACGTAGCGCACCTGCGTGCCGCGCGCCTTAGCCAGCGCGTTGAGGGCGCCGATCTGGTAGAGAACTTCGTCGGCCAGCTCGGCGGGGGAGTAGTCGATGAAGCGGCGGCCGAAACCCGCCTGGTCGTTGTAGCCGACGTGGGCGCCGACGGAGACGTTGTTCTCCGCTGCGGCGGCCAGGGTGTTGGAGATCGCGTGGGCATCGCCGGCGTGGAAGCCACAGGCGACGTTTGCGCTGGAGACGATGGCTACCATTGCGGCGTCGTCGCTTACAGGGTTGCCGCCGGTCGTTTCTCCGAGGTCGGCGTTCAGGTCGATGGAAAGCGGACTGCGGGTGGTGGACATGCGATCGACTCCTTGCGTGGCCGGGGAGTGCGAGGCGCCGCACCTCCGGCCGGATTGTTCAACAATGTGTGTGCCAGTTTAGTGACCTACACAACCATTGTGAAATCAATCACCCACTTGTCGCAACGGTGACCTGCGTTATTTTTTATCCCGCTTGTCCCTGTTGTCCTGCTTAGCCTTCTTGGCGTCAGCCTTGCCCGCAGCCTTAGTGCCAGCCTGGGTGCCGTCTTCCAGGATGTACACGCTGCGGTTGGCCTGCTTGGCCTTGTCCACTTGGTCCAGCAGACCCTCCAGGCGATTCCACAGGTTCGTGCCGATCGCCCGCTCCGCGCGCTTCCACACCTTTGCATCCCCAGTGCCCCACGCCACCGGCATGGGAGAGATCTCCTCGTACACCTTCGGACCGCGTGTCGGCCGGTAGCCGGTTACGGCCATGGACGGCACTCGCGCACCGACCTCGCGGGGAACACCCGGCACAGAGGTCACCGTGCGGTACGCCAGGGCGGGAACGGTCTTCGCTGGCTCGGTAGAGGCGTCCACAAGCATCAGCAGCACCATGTCGCGCGCATTGACCTCCGCGATCATCGCCGGGGCCAGCTGGTACATGTCGAAGTACTGCTGCGGCGTGCCCATCTTGCGGGGCAGCACCGGAATCAGGATCAGGCACAGTAGCGCGAACACACCCAGCGCGAAGCTAATCGCCAGGGCCCACCACTGAGAGCCCGCGGTGATCAGCAGCACGGCCACGATCACTGCCAGGACGGCGGCCAGCACGCCCGCCGAAACCTGCATACGCTTCGCATCGCGCAGGAACTCGTTGTGCTTGCGGGCGTACTCCTCGTCAACGTCGAAGTTGAAGTCAACCTGCATCGGTTGCTGGGCGGCGGACATGGGGCTCCTTAAAACAGAGGATCGGTCTCAGAAGATTCTAAAGGTCGAAAGAATCGACGATGCGGTAGCCGTAGCCCTGCTCAGCCAGGAAGCGCTGGCGGTGCGCGGCATAATCTGCGTCTAGTGTGTCACGCGCGACGATGGAGTAGAAAAACGCCCCGCCTCCGTCCGGCTTCGGGCGCAGAATGCGGCCCAGGCGTTGCGCCTCCTCCTGCCGCGAGCCGAACGTGCCGGAGATCTGGATGGCCACGGACGCGCCGGGCAGGTCGATGCTAAAGTTCGCCACCTTGGAAACCACCAGCGTCTTCAGCTCGCCATCGCGGAACTGCTGGTACAGCTTCTCGCGCTTAGCGTTGCCGGTCTTGCCGTCGATGACGGGTACGTCCAGCTCCGCTGCGATCTCTTCCAGCTGGTCGATATACGCGCCGATGATGAGCGTCGGCTCGTCCGGGTGCATCTCCATGATCTTGCGCACCACCTTCGTTTTCGTCGGGGTGGTGGCGGCCAGTCGGTATTTGTCGGATTGCTCGGCGGTGGCGTAAACCATCCGCTCGGCCTCGGTCAGCTGCACGCGCACCTCGGTGCAGTCCGCCGGGGCGATCCAGCCCTGCGATTCGATGTCCTTCCACGGGGCGTCATA
Organism: uncultured Corynebacterium sp.; assembly: GCF_937999985.1. Lineage (GTDB taxonomy): Bacteria > Actinomycetota > Actinomycetes > Mycobacteriales > Mycobacteriaceae > Corynebacterium. The sequence goes on along the minus strand of NZ_CALLDG010000087.1, from coordinate 4,344 downwards.
GCGCTTCGGGCCGATCAGACTGAATACGTCGCCTTCGCGGCCGTCCTCGCGCACCAGGGTGGCGGTGAGCCCCAGACGGCGGCGAGACTGCAGGTCGGAGGTCATGCGGAAGACCGGGGCGGGCAACAGGTGAACCTCGTCGTAGATGATTAAGCCCCAGTCGCGGGAGTCGAACAGCTCCAGCGCCCGGTATTCGCCCTTCGACTTGCGCGTGACCACTTGGTAGGTGGCGATGGTTACGGGGCGGATCTCCTTCTTCTCTCCGGAGTATTCGCCGATCTCATCCTCCGTCAGGGAGGTGCGGCGCACTAGCTCGTCCTTCCACTGCCTGCCCGCGACGGTGTTCGTCACCAGGATCAGCGTGGTGGCCTTCGCCTTGGCCATCGAGGCCGCGCCAACCATCGTCTTTCCCGCACCACATGGCAGCACTACCACGCCTGAGCCGCCTTCCCAGAAGCTATCTGCTGCCATCTCCTGGTAGTCCCGCAGCTGCCATTCTTCGTGCTCCTGCGACAGCTCGATGGGGTGCGCCTCGCCGTCGACGTATCCCGCCAGGTCCTCTGCGGGCCAGCCGACCTTCAGCAGTTCCTGCTTGAGCCTGCCGCGCTCGGAAGGGTGCACAACGATCGAGTCTTCATCGATCTCTGCACCCAACATGGGCTTGATCTTTTTGTGACGCCGGATCTCCGTCAGCACGGCCCTGTCTGTGGTCTCCAGTACGAGCCCGTGGGCGGGGTGCTTGATGAGCTTCAGCCGCCCGTAGCGATCCATCGTGTCGGCAATGTCGATCAGCAGCGGTTGCGGAACGGGGAACCGCGAGTAGGTTTCCAGCACGTCCATGACCTGCTCCGCGTCGTGCCCTGCGGCGCGGGCGTTCCACAGCGCCAGCGGGGTGATGCGGTAGGTGTGCACGTGCTCGGGCGCGCGCTCCAGCTCCGCGAACGGCGCCAGTGCGGTGCGCGCCTCCTGCGCCTGTTCGTGGTCGATTTCCAGCAGCACTGTCTTGTCCGACTGGACGATCAGGGGGCCGGTGCCGATGCTCACTAGCTGGGTGCTCCTCACGAGGGGGTTGGGGGTTGCTCTAATTTGTCTTGAGCTTGTCTTACTCTTGGGACAACCATCTACTGTAGCTGCACTGTAATCACGCAGTTGTCTCCCGCAGCAGCCTGCTGTGGCGCGCTAGTATTCCACGCTGCTGAGGCGGTGCGGCTGCACGGTGAAGCTCTCGCCGCTGATTTCGGAGACCACGGCGATGGTGGACGGGCGAATCATGACGATTGAGACCTGGTCGCTGGTCTGCTTGCCTTCGTTGTCTACGTAGCTAATTCGCACGATGGTGCCGGCGGAATACGCCCGCGAGATCGCGGCCATCATCTCCTCGGCGGTGTGCACCACGCGGGTGTCGCCGTGCTGGCCTGCCGCAGAGCCCGCCACTGAGCCTGCCGAGTTAGCGTCGGCTCGATCCGCACTGTCGTGGCTGCGGCGGAAGCCCTCGATCGCGCTGGCGATTACCTTCGCGCTAGCCCCCGTTTCCGCGGGCAGCCCCTCGCGCGTGGGCGTGGCCACCCGCGAAAGCACTGGAGCATCCGCGTGCGCCTGCCCGCCCTCCAGGCGCAGCTGCACGCCCATGGCCTCCAGCCGGTCGGTAACAAACGATAGCTGTGCTGCGGATACCGCGACCGTTGGCGCGATCTTCCGCAGCCGCAGCCCATCGATGTCCGGCAGCGCCAGGATCCGGTCCAGCGCCTCGGGCTCTGCCACGCTCAGATACATCTGGGCCACCCCGGCCGTCGCCTGCGAGAGGCTGCGCTCCGCATCGTGCAGCATGTAGCGCAGCGCCTGCGGGACGTTCTCCGCCCCGCCCAGCGCGCGGGCCTCCAGGAACTCCTCAATCTCCGCAGCGCCAAGCCCCGCCCGCAGCGCCCGCTCCACGGACTCCTTGGACATTCGCCAGACACTGGCCATGCCACCGGATTCCTGATCACTGAACTTCGCCAGCATCGCCTGGTCGGTCGGGCGCAGCAGCCCTGGCGCCATGATCGTGTGATCTGCTTGCACAATCAGCTGCTCCACCGGGGCGGGCAGGATCTCCGCCAGTGCGTCGGCCAGATCCGCCACGGGGTCCGCAGCGGGGTGCGTGCTGCCGCTCAGCACTTCGTGCAGCGCGCCCATCGCTCGGGTGGGCACTGTGTCTCTTCTTAATGACGCCAACACGCCGACCTCTTTAGCCTCCTCCCACACCGCATTCCAGGCGGTGTGCGTGGTGCGCCAGGCTTCGCCGGGGCGTACGCGCCAGAGTTCTCGCTGAATTTCGGCTGGCTGGGGCGTGGGGGCGTCATTACCAAAAGAGCTAATACCAGCGAACAGCGATGGGAATGTCCGACGCAAACCGCGGGCGGCGTGCGATGCCGTGCCGGCCTCGAAGGGGCGGACGTCGGGCTCGTCGACGAACCACGGGGCGTAGGCGCTGCCGGCCCAGCCGACCAGCAGGATCGCCCAAGCGGTGGCGGGGGAAGCCTCCATGAAGTCGAGGGCGAGCTCCGTGGGTGCCCAGTAATCGCGCGCGGGCTGGCCGGCCGGGGTGGGAGTAGCCCGGCCACGGCCGATGAGGTTCGCGTGGGCGAGCCACGTCAGCAGGTGCAGAGTCGTTTCAGCGGGCTCGTCGCGACGCCGGGCGACCTTGTTGACCTCGCGGGTGCCGATGCCGCCGGAGGAAAGGGGGACGATTGGGTTGCGGCCGAGATCCTCGATGAGGTGGCCGAGATCCTGAATCAGCTGGATGGCCTGGGCCGCGCCAGCGTCGTCCGCACGGAAGTTGGTGGTGGAGTCGGCAGAGTCAGCGGCGGCAGTGCCCGAAGCATCGGTGCCGGCCTGGGGCGCGGCGGTGAAGTGCCCGCCCGGGTCGGCGATGAGCGTGCCGCGCAAGAGCTGCTGCACACGGCCGGTCAGGCGAGCTGTCGTATCGTCCAGCTGGTCCAGAATGCCCTGGCGCACGAGGGTGGGCAGGGGCTTAGAGGGGTCCGCGCCTTCGTGCAGGGACGCAGAGTGCCCTACGCCGCCTCCGTTTGCCAAGGTGGAAAGCAGGCGGCGCTGGCGGGGCGGGAGTTCGTCCACGACCTGCGGAAGTTCACTGGTGGGGATGGAACAGCGGGTGGAATCGACCAGTCGCCAGAGCTGCTCCGTGGAGGGCTCAAACATGCGGGGCAGATGGGGCGGAATCTTCAGCGGGGTTTGCGTGCCAGGCAGCTCCGGGTGGGGGAGGGCGAAGTCTGGCCCGAACACCAAGCCCCAGTGGCAGAGGGATTTCACGGCAGCGCGGACCTCGTCCTCGCTTGGGCGTTGCGTAGCTGGCGTGCCGGCGATGTCGAAGAGCTCGCCAAGCATGTCGATCAGCTCCGTCGCCGTGCACGGGTGATGGACCGCATCGAGTTCACAAGCTGCATGGCAGACGGCAAGCTCGAGGGAGTTCAGGTGGAGCAGAGCCGGATCGGGGGAATCCGCGAATAACTCCGAGTGGCGGCTACGTCCGGGGGTGGAAACGGCAGCGGACAAGGTGTCGAGCGCGGCGTTGCTGCCGGTGAGGTTCTCCACGAATGCTGCGGGGTTCGATGCCAGCAGGCGAGTGAGCAGGTCTGCGAGCGCTTCATCCGTCTGTGCGAACAGCCAGTCCCCGTAGGAGGGAAACTCGCTGCGGAGAGAGGCAGGGGAGCCGCCATCAGCGGTGGAGTTCGCGGAGTTGTGATGCATAATCGCCCTATTTTAGCTGGAAACTTAGCGTTTTTGGGGTGCGGTACATGGCACGGCCTAGGCGGAAAGCGGTCGAGTGGCGGTTTGAGACGTGGGGCAATGCGGCGAAACGGGTGGGGATGTGGGTGGAAATCAGCACTTCGTGTGTCCTTTTCCCTCGCGATGTGCAAAGATACAACTATGGCTAACGTTGAGAAGAAGGGCTATGTCGACGCAGGCTGGCCGACCGATATTCCAGAGGGCCGTCACGCTGTTACCGAGCTGGTGGCCGATACCGCGGGTGCTCTGAGCCCCTACGGTGACATTGAGTTCCCCGTCGATGCTTCCGAGCTTCCGTACGTGCATTCGTTCACCGTTATTAACAAGTAACTGAACTAGCAAACTAATAAGGTGGCGCGCCTCCCCATATGGGGAAGCGCGCCACCTTTTCTTTAATTAACCTTTGTTTGCTCCCGCGGGTGCTCATCGGAGCGCCTAACCAGCGGCCACGAAAAAACCGGGCGGGAACGCTACTGCGTGCCGACCCGGTTTAAAGCTAGAAGCTGCTCTTAGTGAGGCAGGATAGCCTGCAGCTGAGCGGAGTACTGCTTGTAGGTG
>NZ_CALLDG010000086.1 GCF_937999985.1 uncultured Corynebacterium sp. | reverse complement strand
GGAAAGAGCCACCACAGTGCTAGCTCCCCAGCACCGGCTTCGGTCGACTGCCTTGTTTGGGCAGACGATACGGAAGGGTCGGAAGAAGGGCAGCCGCACTGTGGTGGTTCACGTTTTGGCGGGTGGCGGCGGAGCCGAAGAGCTTCCGCTGCCGTTGCAGGAGGGGGCGACAGTCGGGCCACGCATGGGGCTAGTGGTTTCGAAAGCGGTCGGCAACGCCGTGACCAGGCATAATACCTCGCGGAAGCTCCGCCATGCCTTCCGTGCCGTGTTGGACGAAGGGCTGATGGAAGGCAGCCTGGAGTTCCCCGCCGGCACCACGGTAGTGATCCGCGCGTTGCCTAAGAGCGCCACTGCGAGCTTTGAGGAGTTGGTTGGTGATGTGCGTAGCTGCATCCGACGAGCCCTCGCCCACTAGTGGCCACTCCCCCACTAGCGAGCCCTCGCCCAATGGTGATGCGACTACCACTAGTGATGGTCGTAATGGTGGTAAGGGTCATGATGACCGAGATGGCCGTAATGGCCGGCCGGGGGTCGGGACTCGAATGGCTCGCCGATTGATCCTTGGTTACCAAAGTTATGTGTCACCCCTTAAAATGGGGCCAACATGCCGTTTTGATCCTACGTGCAGCAACTACGCCTTAACCGCTATTGGCCGCCATGGCCTGATTAAGGGGTCGCTTCTCGCGTTGGGTCGTTTGGCCCGCTGTGGGCCTTGGCATCCGGGAGGTTGGGATCCTGTCCCGCCTCGTCGTCCCCTGTGCTCGTGGGGCGGGCGACGCCGCTAGCTGTGTTCCTTTGTTAGACGCCAACTATCGGCGGCGCCGGCCCTACGGGCCTTAATAGATCAATTTCAGGAGAAACCTCGAGTCGCCATGGATTTTATTTATTATCCAGTGTCCGGCGTTTTGTGGTTCTGGCATAAGCTGTTCAGCTACGTCCTGAGCCCAGATTCGGGCATCACTTGGGCGCTGGCAATCATGTTCCTCGTGTTCACCATTCGTATTCTCTTGGTGAAGCCGATGGCTAATCAGCTGCGTTCCAGCCGCAAGATGCAAGAAATGCAGCCAAAGATGCAGGAGCTGCAGCGCAAGTACAAGAACGATCGCCAGACCCTGGCGATTGAGATGCGCAAGCTGCAGAAGGAAATGGGCGTAAACCCGTTGGCTTCCTGCCTGCCGATGCTTGTGCAGATGCCGATTTTCCTTGGTCTGTTCCACGTGCTTCGTTCCTTCAACCGCACGGGCACCGGTGTGGGTCAGCTTGGAATGACGGTTGAAGAGACTCGTAGTACGCCGAACTACTTCTTCGGTGTGGACGAGGTTCAGTCCTTCCTGGACGCTCGTATCTTCGGCACTCCCCTGTCCGGCTTTATCTCTATGGACCCGGCCAACTACCGCGCGTTCTCCGCGGATGGTCACGTGGACTTCACCCGAACCAACATCATCTTGGTCGTTGTCCCGCTGATGCTGCTGGCTTCTGTGCTGATGCACTTCTCGGCCCGCATGTCTATGGATCGCGCTGCTAAGCGCCGTGCGGAGAATCCGATTAAGGCGAACGACCCTAAGGCCATGCAGTCTCAGATGCAGATGGACATGATGCAAAAGCTGATGCTGTGGGTCATGCCTGTTCTGTACCTGATGGGTGGCTTTGCTTGGCAGGTTGGTCTTGCTCTGTACATGGCTACCAACATGACGTGGTCCTACCTGCAGCAGTACTTCCTCTACAAGAAGATGGATGCTGAGGAGGAGGCGGAGAAGGAAGCCATCGCCGCTTCCAAGCGCACCTCTGCTCCGAAGGTCGGCGCCCGTCCGGATAACCCGAAGAAGAAGGGTAAGAAGCGGAAGTAGCCCCTAACCGCGTTGAACCGTCACCGTTGTGGTGGCGGTTTTTTGTTTGCCCAATGTTTTCTGCACCAGCCGTTCGCGGCTAGGAGACTCGGGTGCTGCTTTGAGGTCAACGGGCTATAGAATAGGCGGAGTAATAGAAGCCGAATGTTTCACGTGAAACATCGTGTGGAACAATCCGGATTGTTTCACGTGAAACATCGCCCCTACCTCCCAGCGTTGAAGGAGTGTCTAGATGGCAAATCGAGACGACGTGAATACTCAAAGCCCGGAACTAGGCGAACCTCCAGAGGCCGCACAGGCGATTTTCGGCGATCGTTTTCCCCTTGCCCGGGAGTACGCGGAGTTCTTGGCAACGGCCGGCATTGAAAGAGGGTTACTAGGCCCACGTGAGGTTCCCCGTATCTGGGAACGGCATGTACTTAACTCCGCTGTCCTTGGGGAAGTTATTGATGAGGGATGCCGTGTTGTCGATATTGGTTCCGGTGCTGGTCTACCAGGTATCCCGTTGGCCATCGCGCGTCCGGATCTGAAGGTTCAGCTGCTGGAGCCACTGCTACGACGCTATAACTTCCTGTCCGAAATCAATGACCAACTCGATCTGGGATGCGAGGTGGTCCGCGGTCGTGCCGAAGAGCCAGATGTAGTTAAGGCCTTGGGCGGTGCAGACGTTGCTACGTCTCGAGCTGTGGCACCGCTCGGTAAACTTACTCGTTGGTCGCTGCCCCTGGTGCGCGTTGGTGGAGCGATGAAGGCCCTCAAGGGTGGTTCGGTCGCAGAGGAACTCGAGCGAGACGCCAAAGAGATTGCTAAGGCCGGTGGAGGCGATGGAACCATCCAGATTGTAGGCGAGTCTAAGGTAGCGGAACCTACACACGTGATTACTATTCCGCGCATCAAGTAGGGCTCTCATTGTGGCCTCTTTGAGGCTGATCTATCCTTTACATACACCTCGATGTTTCACGTGAAACATCATCTTTTGACTTCAGGATTGGACATAGATGTCGACCTTCGACATGGATGAAACACCCATCGGGCGGGCTGCCCAACAAGCTGCGCGCTTGAAGAACCCGAATCGGAACAAACTTCCGAGGCCGGAGAAGTGCAGGAAGATCACCATTGCTAACCAAAAGGGTGGCGTGGGCAAAACGACCTCTACTGTTAACTTGGCGTGGTCCCTCTCCCTTTTGGGCATGAAGGTGCTCGTTATCGACCTGGATCCTCAAGGCAACGCATCGACGGCACTTGATGCGGTGCATCATGTCGGCACGCCTTCGTCTTATGAGGTACTGCTGAATGAGATGTCTGTCGATGAAGTAATGCAGGGCAACGACGAGAACGAGAGTATCTTCTGCGTGCCAGCCACCATCGATCTGGCCGGAGCCGAAATTAATCTGGTTAACGAAGTTCGACGTGAGTATCGACTTTCCTCCGCGCTCAGCGACGAGTGGATCGAAGAGCACGGTTTCGATTACGTGTTCATTGACTGCCCCCCTTCCCTCGGGCTACTCACGATTAACGCAATGACGGCCGTGGATGAAGTACTGATCCCAATTCAGTGCGAGTACTACGCCCTGGAAGGCGTAAGCCAGTTGATCGACAATATCGCAATGATTCGCGAGAACCTGAACCCGAACCTGCATATTTCGGGCGTACTTTTAACGATGTATGATGGTCGTACACGACTGTCCCAGAACGTCAGTGACGATGTTCGAACTCACTTCGGATCCGTGGTTTTGGATAACCATATTCCGCGTAACGTGAAGGTATCTGAGGCTCCGAGTTACAACATGACAGTCCTGCAGTACGACGGCGGCGCCCCTGGCGCGCTTGCCTATTATGACGCAGCGAAGGAATTTGCTCAGCGCGGCGATTACCTACCGACATTGGAAACCGCGCCTATTGGAATTGCCCCAGAACTTCATGATCAGGGTGTTTAATAGTGGGTAAACGCAATAAAAAGGATTCCAAACTGTCGAAAAAAGTTTTAAAATCCGCCGAAAGTAGCGTTCCGAAGGATTCGCGTAAAGTTTCAGGGCCTCACGATGTGGCCAATTCACCTCAGAGTCAGGAGAGTCCGTTGCTGAAGAAGAAGCCGGCGGGCGCGAAGCTGCCCGAGAATGCTGGTAGAAGCTTAGCATCGGAAGCGGGGCGAGCTCTGGGTTCAACCAAGTCCAGTGGTGGCTCTCGAAAGCCGCAGATGCCTTCTCCTAACGCTGTAGGCAATTCTCGACGGGGCGGACTCGGTCGAGGTCTTGCATCGCTCATCCCGAGCGGACCCGCTCGCCCCTCTCTTGGGGATGGTGCAGCCGATATTGTATTGGGTAGCGGGAAGAGTATCGGTATCGGTGGAAATAAGGCCGATGCTGGCTCACCGTCCGTTAACGGCGGCAAAGATGATCGCCCGGTAGAAGACGCTGCAAAATCTCAGAAGAGTCCTGTGAACCCTCAAGCGGATCAAAGTGACTCTGACAAGCCGACTTTTGACCGACCTGGCGAGACCCGAAGTGGTACCTCGGGTATGGATGCGAAACGTCACAGTGACGCTTCGCGTTCGGTAGTCCGAGAGGCTACCGGTGCGGAACGCGACGCCAGCGAGGGCCGTTCCGCGACTATGAGCGGCGTGGATGTTTCACGTGAAACATTGAAAGACGATTTCGGGGCGACCTACCAAGAGCTCCCCCTCGATGCCATTCGTACAAATGCAAAGCAGCCCCGCGAGGTGTTCGACGAGGAGGCCCTTCAAGAGCTTGTCCACTCCATCAAGGAGTTCGGGCTTATGCAGCCGATCGTCGTGCGCAGAGCCCCAGACGAGGATTCCACGTATGAGCTCATTATGGGTGAGCGACGCCTCCGTGCAGCCAAAAGAGCGGGTTTCGAAGTAATTCCCGCCATCGTTCGCGAGACCGCAGACGATGAGATGCTGCGCGACGCGTTGCTGGAGAACATTCACCGCGTCCAGTTGAATCCACTGGAAGAAGCTGCGGCGTATCAGCAGCTTATGGAGGAGTTCGGTGTAACCCAGGAACAGCTGGCTAAGAAGATCGGTCGATCTCGTCCTCTGATTACTAACATGATCCGCCTTCTCCAATTGCCTGTATCCGTGCAGCGACGGGTCGGCGCCGGAGTCCTTAGTGCAGGTCACGCTCGTGCTTTGCTCGGCTTGAAGAGCGGCGCAGAGGAACAGGAAAAGCTTGCTACCCGTGTTGTAAGCGAGGGATTGAGCGTACGTGCCACGGAGGAAGCGGTGACCCTCCTGAACCGAGGCGATAAGGCAGCTAGTGGCACAAAGGTTCCTGGGCGCAACCCCCAACAACTGCCCGAAGATGTCTCCAACTGGGTGGATAATGCCTCCGATGCATTGGAGACCAAGGTCAGTGTCCAAATGGGAAAGAAAAAGGGCAAGATTGTTGTTGAATTCGGAGGCCCTGAGGACTTCGAC